>CAMZDU010000244.1 GCA_947305445.1 uncultured Selenomonadales bacterium | reverse complement strand
ACGAGCAGAGCAAGTTCCTCGTCGGTTATCCCGTAGCATTCAAGCCCGCCGTTTTTCACGAAAGCCAGAGCTTGAAACGGCTTGGCGGCACTGCGCCAGAACATCGGCAGTTGCGCGTTCCCGACAGCCGAAATAATTTTGCCCGTACTGTGGACGGCCACCGCGTCCCCGCGATGAATGTTTTCGACGTGACCGGCGCGGGTGAAATGCAATACAATTTCACTCATGATTTATACCTCCAAAGTTTATTTGCCGAAGCGCGACACAATCTGCAAACTGCTACCTAAAGCGGAAAGTCCCCTGCCGATTTTGTGACAGGGGGCTTTGTCTACAGTGTGATTCGCGTCAAATTGACGGAATTTTTTTTTTGCAGTCGATTATTCTTCGGCGGCGGTTTCTTCGTTGTCGATAACAGACAATTCGCGGTAACGCGCCATGCCCGTGCCGGCAGGAATCAACTTGCCGATGATGACGTTTTCTTTCAAGCCGATAAGCGGATCAATTTTGCCTTTAATGGCGGCATCGGTTAGCACACGCGTTGTTTCCTGGAAACTGGCCGCGCTGAGGAACGAATCGGTTGCAAGAGACGCTTTTGTTATGCCCAGGAGAATCGGTTTGGCAACGGCCGGCAGACGATTTTCCTCTATGGCGCGTGTGTTTGCGGACTCGAAAAGATTTATGTCGACCAGTTCGCCGGGCAGGAATTCGCAACTGCCGCTGTCTTCGATCTTCACCTTATGCAACATCTGACGAACCATCACTTCAATGTGTTTGTCGTTGATTTCGACACCCTGTGATTTGTAAACTTTTTGGACTTCTTTGACAAGGTAGCGGTAGGTTTCTTTTAGGCCGCAGATGCGCAAGATGTCGTGGGGGTTTTTGGCGCCGGCGGTGAGGGGCTGGCCGGCTCTGACGAGCTGGCCGGGTTTGACGCGGATTGTTTGCCCGAAGGGGATTGTGTATTCACGGGGCTGGAGATTTTGGGCGTCGCTTGGGCTGATTATTATTAGCCGCAGGTTATTTTTTTCGTTTTGTCCCATTGAAACGGTTCCATCGATTTCCGAGATGATTGCGCTCATTTTTGGTTTACGCGCTTCAAAAAGCTCTTCGACGCGGGGTAGGCCTTGGGTGATATCGCCGCCGGCTACTCCGCCGGTATGAAAAGTTCGCATTGTCAGCTGTGTACCGGGTTCGCCTATACTTTGGGCGGCGATAATTCCGACGGCTTCGCCAATTTCAACCTCGGCATGATTAGCTAAGTCAGTGCCGTAACATTTTTTACAGACACCTTGGGCGCAGCGGCAGGTTAACACACTTCGGATTTGGACTTTGGTGCGAACGGAGCATATTGCGTCGGCTAGCTTCTCGTCGATAGTGTCGTTAATTTTGCCGATTAAATTGCCGTCATTATCGTAAACATTTTCGGCTAGAGTGCGGCCGACAATTCTCTCCCAGAGGGGTTCGATAATGCCTTTGCCTTCGCCGATGGCCTCGACTTGGATACCGCGGACGGAGTGAATTTTGACGCGCAAGCGGGTTTTAGTCTCGTCGTTTAGCACTTTGGTATCTATAGGTGGGTAGGTGTTTTGGTCCCCTACAGCTAAGGCAATGGTTTCGGTTTGGCCGAGGTATTTGGGGGCGAGGGGGTCAGTTAAAGTAAGTCCGCGCAAGGTCAATTCCTTGGCACCGGCTTCGCCAACTTTAATTAAAGAATCTTCGTCCAAAACCGTGTTTGCGGCGACGGCGACAGTTGAATCAGGATTTAAAACGTCTTTGGCCAAAACTCGGCCTTGTAAAGAATCACTTAAAATTTCCAGTGCGTCAAAAGTGTCGTCGGCTTTTGCGGCGCGGTAAAGTTGCAGGTTTATGTCGCGCATCGTGCAGTCGTCTTGGCGGACAATGACATCTTGAGCGACGTCGACAAGGCGGCGGGTTAAATAGCCGCTGTCGGCAGTCCGAAGCGCGGTATCGGCCAGGCCTTTACGCGCTCCGTGTGAACTTATAAAATAATCAGAAACGCTAAGTCCTTCGCGGAAGTTGGCGGTTATGGGCAAGTCGATAATTTTGCCTGAAGGGTCGGCCATAAGTCCGCGCATACCGGCCAGTTGACGCATTTGTTGTTTATTGCCGCGGGCACCTGAGTCGCTCATCATGTAAATTGGGTTAAAGGGGTCCATATTTGCCATCATTGCATCTGCAACACGTTCGGTCGCATTGTTCCAGAGGGCAACAACTTTGTCGTAGCGTTCGCGCTCGGTTACGTGTCCGCGCATAAAATGTATTTCCACTTTTTTTACGGCCTCTTGAGTTTCGGCTAGAATTTTGGGTTTTTGGGGCGGGACTATGACATCAGTAATGGCGACGGTCATACCCGCAATGCAGGCGAAGTGATAGCCCAATCGTTTTACCTCGTCGATAACGGCGGCGGTTTTGGTAGCACCGAATAAATTAAAACATTGAGCCACGAGTTTAGCTAAAGCCTTTTTGTTCATGACGGTTGAGTATTGGCGAAGTTCTTTTGGCAACTTTTCATTAAAAATCATGCGTCCGACAGTGGTTTTTACTAGGTGGGTTCGGTGGTCTTCTTTTTCCTCTACACACCCATCGTCAATGCGGACGAAGATTTCTTGTTGAAGGGAGAGTGCTCCAAATTCGTAAGAGAGCATCGCTTCATCGAAAGACGAGAAATAATGATTTTCAGGAGCGTCCAAATTACGAACGGCAGTAAGATAGTAGGTACCTAAAACCATGTCTTGAGTGGGGACGATAATGGGCTTTCCGTCCTTGGGTGCCAGAATGTGATTAGCACACAGCATTAGCACGCGGGCTTCGGCTTGCGCTTCGGCACTGAGGGGAAGATGTATGGCCATTTGGTCGCCGTCGAAGTCGGCATTGTAAGCAGTACAGGCCAAAGGGTGGAGTTTCAAGGCACGACCTTCAGTCAAAACAGGCTCAAAAGCTTGAATGCCGAGGCGATGAAGAGTGGGAGCGCGGTTTAAAAGAACGGGGTGCTCTTTGATG
>CAMZDU010000243.1 GCA_947305445.1 uncultured Selenomonadales bacterium | reverse complement strand
CGCGGCTTTCCGAAATGAACATGTCAAGCTTAGTCATAACGTTGCTTACCTGCTGTTCGAGCGACGTGACTCTGTGTTCAAGTTCCGCCATGATAGTCACCGCCTTTCCTCACGAAAAGCGTTTTTTCAAGTCAAAGCTCAGAAGTTAACAATCGCGCTGAAGTCAGAGGCTTTGAGGCTCGCGCCGCCGACAAGTGCGCCGTCAACGTTGGGCTGTTTCATGAGGTCTTTGATTGTGGCGGGTTTGACGGAGCCGCCGTACTGAATGCGAATCGCGTCCGCCGCTTCCTGACCGAACTTTTTGGCGACAGCTTCACGGATAGCTTTGCAGACTTCCTCGGCCTGTTCAAAGGTCGCGGTTTTGCCGGTGCCGATAGCCCAGATCGGTTCGTAAGCGATGACGAGTTTTTTGACTTCCGCAGGTGCGAATCCGTCAAGGTCTTTGTCAATCTGGCCGACGACGTATTCGATATAGTTGCCCGCTTCGCGAATCTCAAGCGACTCGCCGCAGCAGATAATCGGAGTGATGCCCGCATTGAAAGCGGCCTTTGCGCGTTTGTTGACGCCTTCGTCGGTCTCGCCGAAGTAGTCGCGGCGTTCGCTGTGACCGAGGACAACGTAGTCAACGTTGATCTCGTTGAGCATGCCCGTGGAAATTTCGCCGGTGTACGCGCCTTTTGCTTCCCAGTGCACGTTCTGCGCGGCAACGTGAATGTTAGTGCCCTTAGCGGCTTTGGCAACGGCTGCAAGCGCGGTGGCAGTCGGAGCAACGACAACGCGGCATTCGGCGTTCTTGACGAGCGGAATCAGCTCTTCGACGAGCGCGACGCCCTGTTTGATGGTGTTGTTCATCTTCCAGTTGCCCGCGATAATCGGGGTGCGTCCCACGCCGTCAATGGCATCAATGCCGGGCAGAACTTTGCCTTCGAGATATTCGAGGGTCGCGCCGCCGCCGGTGGAGATGTGCGAAATTTTTCCGCTGAGGCCGGTCTTCTTGAGAGCCGCAATGGAGTCGCCGCCGCCGACTATAGAAATTGCGCCTTTCTCCGTGGCTTCGGCAACAGCTTTGGCAACGGCGAGCGTGCCTTTCGCAAAGTTCTCAAACTCGAAGACGCCCATAGGTCCGTTCCAAATAATCGTCTTCGCACCGTCGAGAGCTTTGACGTACTCTTCGGAAGTTTTTTCGCCGCTGTCGAGCCCCATCCAATCGGCCGGACACTGATCAACGGGAACAGTCTTGTATTCGGCGTCGGCCGCAAATTTGTTGGCAACAACAATGTCAACCGGCAGAACGACTTTAACGCCTTTGGCCTCGGCTTTTTCGAGGAGCTGTTTGGCGAGTTCGACTTTGTCCGCTTCCAGAAGCGAAGTGCCGACTTCGTAGCCTTTTGCCTTGTCGAAGGTGTGAGCCATGCCGCCGCCGATGATAATCGTGTCAACTTTGTCAATCATGTTGCTGATGACGCCGATTTTGTCGGAGACTTTCGCGCCGCCGATGATTGCGACGAACGGACGAGCGGGATTTTCAAGCGTCTTGCCGATGTAGTTGATCTCTTTTTCCATGAGGAAGCCGGAGGCCGTTTCGAGGAAGTGCGTGATGCCGACGTTGGAGGCGTGTGCGCGGTGGCTGACGCCGAACGCGTCGTCAACGGCGATATCGGCAAGCGCGGCGAGCTGTTTCGCGAATTTGGGATTGTTCTTCTTCTCTTCTTTGTGATAGCGCAGATTCTCAAGCAGGAGGACTTCGCCGGGATGAAGAGCGGCGGCAGCTTTTTCGGCGGGCTCGCCGATGCAGTCTTCTGCCCATTTGACTTCCTTGCCGAGCAGTTCGGCCAATTTCTTGGCAATGGGTTTCGTGGAGAATTTCGGCTCGCGAGCTTCGGTCGGGCGTCCGACGTGGCAAGCGAGAATAACCGCCGCACCCTGTTCGAGCAAGTAATTAATCGTCGGCAAAGTCTTTTCGATGCGCGTGGCGTTGGTTATGTTCTGATTTTCGTCCATGGGCACGTTGAAATCAACGCGGACGAATACCTTTTTGCCGTTAAGTTGGATGTCCTTAATGTTTTTCTTGTTCATCAGAAAACCTCCCCATAAAAAATACGTAGATAACCGAAAACGACTCGGCTCAACATTGACGAAGAGCCGAGCCGCTAAAAGACTTAACCGTGTTCAGTTGCCGAAAAAGTTATTACTTAAGTTCGGCGAAATACTTAATGGTGCGAACCATCTGGCTGGTGTAGCTGTTTTCATTGTCATACCAGGAGACAACCTGGACGAGGGTGTTGCCGTCGCCAATGGGGCTGACCATGGTCTGGGTCGCGTCGAAGAGCGAACCGAATTTCATGCCGATAACGTCGCTGGAAACGATTTCTTCGTCAGTGTAGCCGAAAGACTCGTTGGTAGCAGCTTTCATGGCAGCATTGATTTGATCTTTGGTGACTTCGCCTTTGACAACCGCAAACAGAAGCGTGGTCGAACCGGTCGGGGTCGGGACGCGCTGTGCTGCGCCGATGAGTTTGCCGTCCAATTCGGGAATAACCAAGCCGATAGCTTTTGCTGCGCCGGTGCTGTTGGGAACGATGTTGCATGCGCATGCGCGGCTGCGGCGGAGGTCGCCTTTACGCTGCGGGCCGTCAAGAGGCATCTGGTCGCCGGTGTAAGCGTGAATCGTAGCCATGATACCGCTCTGAACGGGTGCGAGGTTGTTGAGTGCCTGTGCCATCGGTGCCAAGCAGTTGGTGGTGCAGGATGCCGCCGAAAGAACTTTCACGTCCGGGGTGAGAATCTTGTGGTTGACGTTGTAAACGATCGTCGGGAGGTCTTTACCGGCAGGAGCCGAAATAACGACTTTCTTCGCGCCTGCTTCCAAGTGTGCGGAGGCTTTGTCTTTGCTGGTATAGAAGCCCGTGCACTCGAGGACGACGTCAACTTCGTGTTTGCCCCAGGGGATTTCTTTCGCGTCTTTAATAGCGTAGATGATGATCTCTTTGCCGTCAACAACGATAGAGTTTTCTTTTGCTTCAACCGTGTGTTTGCCTTCGCCGACTTTGCCGCAGAAACCG
>CAMZDU010000242.1 GCA_947305445.1 uncultured Selenomonadales bacterium | reverse complement strand
GCGGTAAGTGTCCTCGGAAAAATCCTGGTGGCCGGGCGTGTCAAGAATATTGATTCGGCAACCGGCATAATCGAATTGCAAGACGGAGCTGGTGACGGAAATGCCGCGTTGCTTTTCAATCTCCATCCAGTCGCTGACGGCGTGACGTTGCGTCTTGCGTGACTTAATCGAGCCGGCCAGATGAATTGCGCCGCCGTAGAGCAAAAGTTTTTCGGTGAGCGTCGTCTTGCCCGCGTCCGGGTGCGAGATGATTGCGAACGTGCGCCGCTTGTTAATTTCGTCAGTCAATGCCAAATTTGTCGGCTCCCTTCGGGTTTTTGGCTATTGTATAACAAAAAATGCTCAACCGCAAAATTTTTATCGAATCGCCTTGACATTCCCCACAGCGTAATATATTTTTCAAAAAAAAGGGGATGGTGCTATGAAAATTTTTGTTTACCTGTTGATGACTTTCGTCGCGTTGAGTTTCGGCGGACAATGTTCGGCGGAAATCAAAACTTTTCACGCGGAAAGCTCTTACGTTATGGAAAGAAGCGAGCCGATTAAAGACGCGCAAGATTTCGTCTTTAAAGAAGCCATCAGAACCATTTCCGAAAAAGCCGGCCTCGTCATTAAAAGCTTGAGCATAATCCGCGACAACGAACTGGAGCTTGACCGCTTGGAAACTTTAACGGCGGCGGTGTTGCGTGTTAAGTCGAAAACCTTCGGCAAAGAATTCGACGCTGACGGAAGCCTGACAATCACGGTGGCGGTTGATGCGGAGATTGACACGGACGATGCCGCAGAAATTTTAAATGAACTTCGCAAAGCTCATAACTCCTCCCAAAATTACGAAGAGGTTTTTAAAGATTACACCGAACGCAAAAAAAATTTCGACACTGTTTACAGCGAATATCTCGGCTCGTATCAAAAGCGCATCATGCGTAAAATCCGTGACGCGGCCAAACTTCAAAACGACGGCAAGCTTGACGAGGCTTTGAAACTTTACGACGAGGCCATTGCCGAGAGCGTCTCCGAAGGCGCGGAACTGACCGTTGCTTACGTCAAGCGCGGACATGTTTACAATCTGCAGAGCAAAGCAAATCTTGCCACGGCAGATTTTGAAAAAGCAATCGCGCTGAATAACGACGCAGTCGGCGTTCACTACGCCAAAGCAATTTTGCTTGACGGTCGCGGCGACAAAGTTCAAGTTGTTCAAGAGTATCGCGCCTTCGTCAAGGACGCGGACATTGCTTATTACGACATGGAAATCACCGACGCAGTTAACAGGATTGTCGAGCTGGAGGAGGCGAATTGACATGAAAATTTTTTCCGCGTCGATTGTCGCTCTGCTGATAATTTTTCAATCAATCGGCTTTGCGGCGACGAAAAATTTTTCCGCAAGCGGCGAGTATACGATGAGCGACTACGACACACAGGAAATTGCCGAAATGCGTGCTTTGGACTATGCGCGCAGAAATGCTTCCGAGCAGGCGGGCATTTACCTTGAAAGTTATTCGCGCACCGTCAATCTTGAATTTGAAAGCGACGAAATTAAAACGGTGGCAAACCAAAATATAAAAATTGTTGGCGAGCCTAAAATCAGCCGAGAACTTTTGCCCGGTGACGTCGTAAAAATTCGCGTGGACATAAACACAATAATCGACACAGCGGACTTGGAGGCAGTGCTGACAAAATCCGACAACGAACGTCAACACGCTGTCGAGCAATACGAAAGTCTAAAAAAACTTACCATTCAGCTGGACGAGGACACCGCCGAATTAAAGCGAAAAATTGCCGCACTTAAAGACGGCGAGCCGGACGACGAAATTTCCGCGGAACAGGAACGCTTAGACCGCGAGTTTTTATCCAAACAGATGCTGGAAGAATTTACTACAAATTTTGGCACGGGCGATAAAATTTTTGCATATGACGTGACCCTTATCGACAAGGCGATTAAACTCAATCCAAAAAATTTTCAGGCGTATGCATTTCGCTCCATGAGAGAACTTTTTCAATATTTGGACGAAATAATTTCCATTGACGGAACATCATATAATAAATTTGAGCTTAAAAAGCTGACTCTGAGTATCAGAGAACTCAACAAAGGGATCCTTCTGGCACCGGACAAAGAAAAACCCGCGTTACTTTCAGCACTCGGATTGTACTATAAACTTAATGGTAACAACGATGAGGCAAATAAATTTTTTAATGAAGCCTTGGCCGGTTACAACAGAATGATTGAAAGCGATCCCAACAATACTGACTTTTACATTAAACGCGGTGACCTTTATGGCAATCAGTTGGAAGATTATGACAAGGCTTTGGCCGATTACAACAAGGCAATTAAACTCGCTCCGAAGAATGCCAACATCTACAAAGAGCGCAGTAAATTGAATCAAAAGCTGAAAAACTATTCCGATGCTTTAAAAGACTTTCAAACTTATAAAAAACTCGCCGCAAAAAATTTCGATGCCAGCGATTATTTAAATCTCGGCGACATTTACTAGGAGTTGCACGATTATCCCAAGGCACTTGAAAATTACGCGAAGGCTATTGATTTGTCCGCGCAATCCAATAATTTAGATAAGCTTATAAATATGCCGGCTTACGCTAACCGAGCAGAAATTTATACCGAACTGGGTCAATTAGACAGAGCTTTCGACGACTACGACAATGCGATTGCGATTGCGAAAAAAAACGAATTCAATTTCTTTGTTACGTTATTTAAAGAATTGAAACAACAAGCTGTCGAAAAGCAAGTCGATTCTCTGTGCGAGGTCGGCGATTACAACGGTGCCGTCGAAATTTATACGAAGGCCATCAATTCAGATCCTAACTATCAAGGCGCGTATTTTTATCGCGGAAAGATTTATATTGACAACTTGGCAAATTACGAGGCGGCTGTTTCCGATTACAACAAATTGCTTGAGCTGGATCCGAATTACGGAAGCAGTGCCTACAACAATCGCGGCGTCGCTTACGAAAATTTAGGCGAATTGGACAAAGCTCTTGCCGATTACGACAAAGCCATTGAGCTTGACCCGAACAATGAGCTTGTTCTGGAAGTTGCTACATGCCATGACT
>CAMZDU010000241.1 GCA_947305445.1 uncultured Selenomonadales bacterium | reverse complement strand
GCTTTGGTCTTTTTGGTGACGGCGTTAACAATTTCGTCGAGAGTGTAACCAATCGCAATCTTGACGCTAACTTTAGCAATCGGATAACCGGTCGCTTTACTTGCCAAAGCCGACGAACGACTGACACGCGGATTGACTTCGATGACGTAATAGCTGTCGCTTTTCGGGTCAAGCGCGAACTGAATATTGCAACCGCCCTCAATCTCCAGCGCACGAATAATTTTCAAACTCGCCGAGCGCAGGAGCTGATACTCGTGGTCGTTAAGAGTTTGTGTGGGAGCGACGACGATGCTGTCGCCCGTGTGTACGCCGACGGGGTCGAAATTTTCCATTGAACAAATCGTAATGCAAGTGTCGTTACTGTCGCGCATGACTTCGTATTCAATTTCCTTCCAGCCGGCGATAGAGCGTTCAATCAGCACCTGACCTATCATGGAATATTTGAGGCCGCGCAAAGTCGTCTCGATGAGTTCTTCCTCGTTGCTGACAATGCCGCCGCCGGTGCCGCCGAGCGTGTAAGCTGGGCGAACGATTAGCGGATAGCCGATTTGGTTGGCGAAGTCAATCGCGCCGTGAATGTCCTCGACGATTGTCGATTCGGGTATCGGCTCGCCGATGCGCTCCATTGTATCCTTAAACATCTCGCGGTCTTCGGCGCGTTTAATGGCGGTGATTGACGTGCCCAAAAGTTCGACGTTGAATTTTTCCAGGACGCCGCTTTCGGCCAGCTGAACAGCCAGATTGAGTCCCGCCTGTCCGCCGAGCGTGGCAAGCAATCCGTCGGGGCGTTCCTTCTCGATTATCGCGCTGAGGAATTCGACTGTAAGCGGCTCAATGTAAACGCGGTCGGCAATGTTGGCGTCGGTCATTATCGTCGCGGGATTTGAGTTGACGAGGACGACTTGCAAACCCTCTTCTTTGAGCGAACGACAAGCTTGCGAGCCGGCGTAGTCGAATTCGGCCGCCTGCCCTATGACAATCGGTCCCGAACCGATGACGAGTATTTTGTTGAGATTTTTTTTCTTAGGCAAATGAAACTGCTCCCTTCCGGCAATTTGAAACTTCCTTCGGCTTTGTCAATGTGTAATGAGGAATTAGGAATTGTTTGAGTTGTGGTTTGTTGTCGCCGTTAACAACCTCCGCCGTACAATTCCAAATTCCCAATTAGCTTTTGTCTGCTTTGTTTTACGTCGGCAAATCGTTGTAGGCGTCGATAACTTGCTGAAAATGTTTTTGCAAATCTTCAAGACGATACAAGCCGTCAGCGTTCCGAGTGACACCTTTGAAATAAATTGGAACAATCATCGGCGGATTGTCCAAAGTCAGCGTGATTTTGTTGCGTAATTGTTCCGCGCTCTGGTAAATCAATTTAGTTGCGGCATAGTCGACACCGTCCGCGCCGCGCCGCTTCTCTATGACGAATTTGACGCCGATTGGTGTTTTGCTTTCAATGGATTGCGGCAAGGAATAATCCTCAACGTCGAGAGCGACAAAAATGCTTACGAGATTTGAATCGTGCCCGCAAAGGAAGGTAAATTTTCTGTCGAGCGAAAGTTCATCGTTTATGACTTGCAAGAGCGGGCGGGCGGTATTGGCGGCAACGTCAGGTGCACTGTAAAGCACTTCGCCAAAAAAATCTTTGACGGCTGAAATTTTTTGCCAATCGCTGAAAGTGATTTTGTGCCCGAACGTCGCCTTGACGGGGTCAGTTGTCTCGTAATATTGCAAAGTCAAAGCGTCGGAGGCTTGGGCGGCAAGTCTCAAATTTCCGTCGGCGTCGAGTCCCTTAACAATGTCAAAAGTAGTTTCGAGCTTGTCGTCGCGGAAATGTGTAAGCCCCGCTACTTTGGCAAACGCGGAGTCTTGAAAATCCAAAATACGTTCGAGCAGGCGATACGCGTCTTTCGGAGTTTTGGCGGCGAACGCGGCGCGCATATGCTCATTTACCTGTGCGCGGTATTCGTCATTGTCAAAGGTCAGTCGTGGATTGAAAACGGGATCACTTTTCCCAACGTCAAATTTGTGTTCGACGGGGACATCTGCGACGGGGAATATTGCGCTTGAAAAAAATTTCGTGGTCGCAATGGTGCGCTGTTTGGAATTGGCGTAGAAACGAATTTCACCTTCCGCCGGCTGATAATTTTCGGTGTTAAGATTTTCGCTCACCAGCCACTTGCGGAAGTATTGCCCCATAATCGTTTCCAATTCGCCGCCGCGCATGGAAAGTTCACCTGGCGCGGAAGTCCATTCAAACCATTTATGCGGCGTGATTTTCGAGAGAACGGAATCATTGCCGACAAGGGGAGCGCGGATATTGTGTCGGCTTAGTATAACAACGCCTGTCAGCTTGTAATTGTTGCTCAAATCGTTTGCACGGTTGGCTTGAGCGGGAACGACGCTGACAAAAAATAAAATCGCGACTATCGCAAAAAATTTTTTAAACATGGCGCATCACCTTCGCAAAATTTTTTATTGCTTGGCAATCCGCATGTTGTCTATAAATTCGTCGAAGAGTTTAACGCTGTCGTTAGGACCTGGCGCGGCCTCAGGGTGATATTGCACGCTCGATATTGGCAACGACGTATGACGGAAGCCTTCGACTGTGCCGTCGTTAAGCGAAACGTGCGTGATTTTGACGGGCAGACCTTTGAGCGAAGCGGCGTCGACAGCGTAGCCGTGATTTTGCGAGGTGATTGCAACTTTGCCTGTTTCCAAATTTTTTACGGGCTGATTGGAGCCGCGGTGACCGAATTTTAATTTGTAAGTATTTGCACCCATTGCCAACGCCAAAATTTGATGCCCTAAACAAATGCCGAAAATCGGACACTGGCCGATAAGTTTCTTTACTTCGCGAACAACGCCGAGCACGTCTTTGGGGTCGCCCGGCCCGTTCGACAGAAAAATTCCATCGGGATTGAGCGCGAGAATTTCTTCAGCCGAAGTTTTTGCCGGAACGACCGTCACGCGGCAGTTGAGTTTGCGCAGTGCGTCAAGAATGTTGCGCTTGATACCGAAGTCCATTGTCACGACGTACAATGAATTTGCCCTGGCGTCGAGAGTGTAGCTTAC
>CAMZDU010000240.1 GCA_947305445.1 uncultured Selenomonadales bacterium | reverse complement strand
ACGGGAGCAAGGGTACTTTGACTGATGAATTTATCGCATACGGGCGCAGTCTCGGCCTCGGCATGAATTGGGAAGGCGACCACATTGACGTTGCTCTTGATGGCACACAGTGGGACGGCAACGGCAACCACGCGGGCGGCTTTAATCCTCGCAACAGCCGAAATCCCGCGCAAGAGAAAAATAACTCTTCAAGTATCGACAATTTCATGCGGGCGATTGTTCAGCAGGAATCGGGCGGCAATTACGACGTGACAAATGCTGATTCGGGTGCGGCCGGTGCCTTCCAGATAATGCCGGAAAATTGGCCGACGTGGGCAAAAGACGCTGGACTTGCTCCGAACGCTCCGATGACGCCCGAAAATCAAAACCACATTGCCCGCAACAAAATGCTCGAATACTTCAACAAGTTTGGAAATTGGCGCGACGTGGCAATCGCATGGTACGGCGGCGAAGGTGCGGTCAGTTGGTCGGAGGAGGCCAAGAACCGTCCGCAGGGCAAGTATCCTTCGGTCAACGAATATGCCGATTCGGTTATGGCGCACTTTGAAAATTTCGGCGGCGAAGTTCAATCTCGTGACGAAAATATTTCCGACGCAAGAATTTCGCAACCTTCTAAGCAAGAGCCGACAAAACCGCTGCTTGACATCAGTGCCGACGACGAGCAAACGCAAAAACTTTTCGAGCAGTTCGCACGCGAACGGCTCGACGCTTCAACCGGTGCACAGGCCGCAGAAGATTCTGTCTTCTTCGGCGACATGTTCACCGACAAAGACAAATTCCGCAACACGCCCGAAAATCGACAGGCAATTATCGAACGTTACGGCGACGACTTCGACTCGTGGCGGCAAACTCAGCAGGAGCAACAATCTGCCAAACCTAAACCACCCAAGCCCGCACAAAATCAGCAGGGCAGTCCGTTTTTGAACAATCCGCAACTTACGGAAGCCGTCGACAAGCTCCGCGAACGGGCGATTGCCAATAATGATTTGCAGTTCTTTAACAGGTTGGAGACCGCTCGCAAAAACGCCGACTCGACCGAACTTGAACAACTTTTGCGACAACACAGCGTCAAAACTCCACCGCAAGAGAATTCGCCGCAAAACGTCGTTCAAAACAACACGCCGCCTGAAAATATTTTGCCCCAGAGCAATCGTTTCAAAATTGCCGTTGTTCAGCATCAGGATTAGGGCACACGATTTTCGGCGAAAGGAGCCATTCCTCATAAAATTTTCGACGACGTGAAGTCGCTGGCCAAAAAGTACGGCGGCTTTAAGGACAACGCTTACGGCAACGGTTTTCTGTTCGAGACCGCCGAACAGCGCGACGCGTTTGTACAAGCGGCTGACGCGTTAATTGACAACATGCCGACCGAAGAAAATTCGCAACCTCGGCCGCAACCGCAAGTTCAAACTCCTCCGCAACCCGCACCCATTCAACCGCAAACGCAACCTAAACGAGCGACGCCGACTGATTTGGAGCCGAAAATTTTAAAAATTATTCCAGACGATAAATTTGTCTCCGACGAAGAAATTTTAATGCAAACGGACGATGTTGAGCCGAATGAACTGCCCAACATTTTGCTCGGCTTGCAACTGAAAGGCAACATTGTAGAGGACGCTGGCCGTTACAAACGCCTTTCGACGCCGCAAGAGAATTCGCCTAAAACCGACAAATTTTACGGCAATGACGCCGAAATTGACACTGATTCGGATAAAACTCACGCCGTGCGCTATCGTGTCGTCGAAGCCGACGAGCTGACCGCCTCGCACGAATTGACGAACATGGGCGTCTTCGAGAACGAAGATTACGTGCGAAAGGGCGGTATTCAGCCCCGCGACCGCACCACTTCCGAACAGCAGGAAAGTATTTTCAAGCAAGCCGGCAATCTAAATCCGAACAAATCCCTTGACCCTGCTCGCAACGTAAATTTCGGCGCACCGACAATCCGCAATGACGGCCTCGTTTTCAACGGCAATCGTCGCGTTATGGCTTTGAATTACGCTTACAAAAACGGCAAGGCCGACGCTTACAAAACCGCGTTGATTAATCGCGCCGCAGAGTTTGGCTTGAATTCGGACGAAATTTCCAAAATGAATCAGCCCGTGTTGGTTAAAGAATTGGTCGACGACCTCACGCAAGAGGAGCTGGCCGACATTGCCGGCACAACTTCCGGCGGCACTGCCAGTTTGGCCGACGAACAAGCTTTTAAGGACGCGAAAAAAATTCGCGCCGAATCGCTGAAATTGTTCCCGAAAACCGACGTTGAAGAGAGCGTCGACTTGACTGCGAACAATTTCTCCGATTTTGTCGGAGCACTGCTTCAAGACATTGCAACGACCGACGAAATGGCCGCCTTGTCCAAAAACGGCAAGCTCACGCAGGAAGGGCTGACTCGCGTCAAGCGTGCGCTTTGGCTTACGGCGACCCAAAACTTGTCGAGACCATGGCGGCGAGCACCGACGACAATGCTAAAAATGTGACCATCGCACTCACGAACGCCGCAGTGGATTTCGCAAAAGTTCGCACGGAAATTCAACGCGGCGAGCTTGTCGACTACGACCTTGACGCGCTTACCGACGCCGTGAAAAAATTGTCGGCACTTCGCAACCAGGGCAAGTCCATAAAAGATTATTTGAACGAAATCAAACTCGGTGAGCAAGATTCGGAAAAACTGCGACAGATTTTATCCGCGCTCGATAAATTCAAACGCTCACAACCGAAATTGACGCGCTTTGTCAAAAGTTTGGCTCGCAGAATTCGCGAGAAGGGCAAGCCGGTGCACGATACACTTTTCGGCACGCAAGAACCCGCGTCCTTGCTTGAATTAATTCATCAAGCACGCGACGCCACAGAAAATAATGACCAAGCCGACCTTTTTGCGCAACAAGAAAATTCCGCTCAAGACACCAAGCCTCGACAAGCTCCGCCACAAAAAATAAACGAATCCGAAGTTGCCGCCGTTCTTCACGATAGATTAAAAACGGACACTCATCACTACTTAAAAAAATTACTTAACGACGTTTTATCCGAAAAAACTGGCGGAAGAGATTTCGTTCGCCAAAAATTTAGTAGTGTGCTTGTTC
>CAMZDU010000239.1 GCA_947305445.1 uncultured Selenomonadales bacterium | reverse complement strand
GCAAGTTGCACGTCTACATAAATCGCGCCAATTCCGTTTTTGCTGACGTTGGAAATTTCCATTGCAAACTCACGCGGCAATTTAAGCTTGTCGAGTTCGCCGCGCAGAAATTTTTGGGGAACGCCCAGTTGCAGACACGCGCCAAGGAACATGTTGCCGCTTATGCCCGCCGCGCACTCCAAGTACAAAGCTTTCAAATGAATCACCTCGTTGAAAGTGAACGGGAGAGAAGAAAATCGATTCACCAAACAAATCAGCTCGCCAAAACTTCCGTGCCGGTCTCCGTGATTAGAATGGTTTTTTCCCATTGCGCGGAGAGACTGCCGTCCTTTGTACGAACGGTCCAATGGTCGTCTTCGTCAACGGTAACTTTTTTGTCGCCGGCGTTAATCATCGGTTCTACGGTGAGCACGACACCCGGCACGAGAAGCATGCCCGTATCCGCCTTGCAATCGTGGCTGACAAACGGCTCCAGATGAAAATCTTTGCCGACACCATGACCACCCAAATCCGTGACGACGGAGTAGCCGTTGTCGTGCGCCATCTTGCCGCAGGCCGCGCCAATGTCACCGACGAAATGCCAGGGCTTTGCCGCCGCAATACCCGCCTCCATAATCTCCCGCGTCACGTCGATAAGCCGACGGGCTTCGGGCGAAATTTCGCCAACAGTGTACATGCGCGAGGCGTCCGCGAAGTAGCCGTCTAAGTCGGTCGTAATGTCAATGTTGAGAATGTCGCCCGCCTTTAAAATTTCTTTGCGCGAGGGAATGCCGTGACAGACAACGTTGTTTATCGAAATGCAAATGCTCTTCGGAAATTTTTCAAAGCCCAGGCAGCTCGGATGCGCACCGTGACTTACAATAAATTCGTGCGCGGCATTGTTTAACGTCAAAGTGTCCACGCCTTCACGAACCAGCTCGTTCATCAAATCGAGTGCGCCCGCGTTGATGACCGCCGCACGTTTAATGCCGGCAATGTCCGCCGCGTTGTTGATAATTCTTTTGGGCGGACGAACCTGATTTTTTGCGGCGATGAATTTAATTTCGTCGATTCGGGCGTCAAAATCCGAGTGACATTTTTTGTACTTCTTGCCGCTGCCACACCAACACGGGTCGTTTCGTTTCATATGTCGCAACATCTCCCTGAAAAACTTTAGCATGAATTAATCCTCACGTTCGGGACGGGCAATCGAGCTTGTCGCAGGTCGCGCAGGATTTTTTTTCGGACGAAAAATTTTTTTGCGCAGAAATTTTTTCCAGACCAATGACAGCCGTCACGGACTTACGCGGCTCCAACATCATTGCCGAACTCAAACGCAATCCGATTTGCTCCGCGCCGCAGATTTTAAAAAGTTTCGCCTGTTGTGTCAAATCCCAGTCGCCGTAGCCCGGACTGAACCGCCAACGCAACTTGAAGCCGTCTTTGGCGAAGTGCGCCGCAAAATTTTTTTCCATGGCGTCGGCCGCCTGTTCGACAGCCGCAGTAGCCGCCGCGTCCAGAAGCACCGACGATAGATACTCGCCGCACTCGAATTTTTTTGTAATTGCCCGTTCAATCTCAAAGCCGACGGTCGTCGACATGCAAATAACTTTTTCGCAACCGTCCAGGTGTTTTATAATCGACTTGCCCGCGATTGTAAAGGGTGGCCGGCTCGCAACGGTGCGGCTTGCGCTGTCGTAGTCGTAAACTTCCCACGCACCGCGCACGTCCAAAAGTAGCAGAGCCTCTTCGCAGGCGTCGCGAATATTTTGTTCGCCGAAATTTTGAGCCTTGCGCAAGCCGGCATATCGACGAGTCTCTTGCACGTCAATCGAAAGAATTCGTGCGTTGTATATCGGCAAAATAATTTCTCCTTTCAGCAGGAACCGGGCAATCAATTCACCATTCGTCAGAAGATTGCTTCGACCAGGAAGAATGATGCCGCACCGATTGCCGCGGTTATTGGTATCGTCATAAACCAAGCTTTGACCATTTGTTGAGCGACGCCCCAACGCACCGCGTTGACGCGTTTGGCTGTGCCGACGCCCATTATCGAGCCGCTGACCACGTGCGTCGTCGACACCGGCAACGTTAAGAGCGTTGCGCCGAAAACTACGCACGAGGAATTTAAATCAGCCGCAAAGCCGCTGGGAGGCTCCAACTTGAAAATTTTTCCGCCAACGGTTTTGATGATTCGCCAACCGCCCGTTGCTGTTCCGATTGCCATCGCCGTGGCGCATAAGATTTTAACATAAGTCGGCACCTCGAATTCGGCGATATAACCGCCGCTAAACAGCGCGAGCGTAATTATACCCATTGACTTTTGCGCGTCGTTGGAGCCGTTCGAGAAGGCAATCATTGCCGCCGAAACGACTTGCATTTTGCGGAACTTGTCGTTGATTACGTGAGGATTGAACTTATCGAAAACGCGAAAAATTATGTTCATGATGATTATGCCGGTGATTAGTGCGATTGCCGGCGACGCAACCAATCCGACGAAAATTTTTCCTATGCCGATCAAGTTTAAGCCGTTCACTCCGACGGAGATTAGCACCGCGCCGATTAATCCGCCGATAAGCGCATGCGACGAACTGGACGGCATGCCTATCCACCATGTAAATAAATTCCAGAAAATTGCTCCGATAAGCGCGGCGATTATAATTTTTTCGTCGACGAGACCGGCCGAGCTGACGATACCTGCGCCGATTGTTTTGGCCACGCCCGTCGAAACCATTGCTCCGACAAAATTAAAACCCGCCGCCAAAATTATCGCATGATTCGGATAAAGGGCACGGGTGTTCACCGATGTGGCTATTGCGTTGGCCGTGTCGTGAAAACCGTTAATGAAGTCGAAGGTCAACGCCAGTATTATCACCGTGAAGATCAGATACTGCAGTTCAATCAATCGTATCAGCTCCTTTTGCAGGGAATGATTTGTTTTGTGAACAGTCAGTTCGCGTCGTTATCGTTGTTCACTTTGCCGAACGAAGTAATAACTAACCCGTTAGAAGTTAGGAATTTGGAATTGTGATTCGGATACGGCGATTGACACCACAACTCAAACAATTCTTAATTTCACATTGACGAAGTTCCTAATCAAGTTAA
>CAMZDU010000238.1 GCA_947305445.1 uncultured Selenomonadales bacterium | reverse complement strand
CAACACGAATCGCACGATTGATGTCTTTTGTCCAAACAGCTCCGCCCAAGCCGTATTCGCTGTCGTTAGCCATACGAATAACTTCTTCCTCGTCGTGGAACTTGACGACAACAGCGACCGGACCGAAAATTTCTTCGCAGGCGACACGCATGGAATTGTTCACGTCGGCAAGAATCGTCGGTTGCATGAATGCGCCCTTTTCACCGCCCTCAACGACAGCTTTTTTGCCGCCCGTGATGACTTGCGCGCCTTCTGACTTGCCGATTTCGACGTAATTAAGAATTTTTTCGAGTTGGCGCATGTCAATTTGACTGCCCATCTGTGTTTCGGCTTTCCACGGCAAACCGACCTTGACACTCTCGAATTTTGCTTTAACTGAAGCAAGAAATTTGTCATAAATCGTATCTTGAACAAAAATTCGCGAGCCGGCACAACAAACTTGCCCTTGATTGAACAGAATGCCGAGGCACGCGCCGTCAATCGCCTTGTCGAAGTTGCAGTCGTCAAAATAAATGTTCGCGGACTTGCCGCCGAGTTCGAGTGTCGCCGGAATAAGTTTTTTGGCGGCGGCTTCGGCCACGGCATAGCCGACTTCGGTCGAGCCGGTGAAGGCTAGCTTGCGGATATCGGGGTGATCGAGGACGAATTGTCCGGTTTTACTGCCGCTACCCGTAACGATGTTCAGAACGCCCGGCGGCAATTCGTTTTCGATAAGTTTCATGAATTCTAGGACGCTCAATGACGTAGTGCTTGACGGCTTGAAGATGATGCAGTCGCCCGCCGCGATTGCCGGAGCCAACTTCCAGGCCGCCATTGCGAACGGGAAATTCCACGGCACGATTTGTCCGACAACGCCGATAGGTTCGTTGAGGATAATGCTCATCGTGTTATCGTCGAGCATGACGGCGGAGCCTTCTTCGGAGCGAATGACGCCCGCGAAGTAGCGGAAATGGTCGGAACTCAACGGCACGTCAATATTTGTCGTCTCGCGAATGGGTTTGCCGTTGTCGAGCGTCTCAATCATCGCCAGGTGCTCTTTGTTCGCGTCGATTATGTCTGCGATTTTAAGGAGAATTGCGGCGCGTTCGGCGGTCGAAGTCTTCTTCCACGCGGGGAAGGCAGCCCACGCGGCTTTGACGGCGTCGTCAACGTCAGATTTGCTCGCGGCGGCAACTTTGCACATGTACTCGCCGTTGGCGGGGTTATACACGTCGAAGGTCTTGCCGCCCTCCGCGTCGCGCCATTTGCCGCCGATGTAGAGTTGATAGCTGTCCTGCCAGATTTTCTTCGGAACCGATGCCATAGAAGTATCCCTCCCAAAAATAAATTTCGCAGTCATTATATCGCACGGGAGCCGACTCATGTCAAGAAAATTTTTATCGACGATTGGGCAAAAAAAATTACCCGACGTCAAGCGTCGAGTAACCGTAACCGTCAATGAAAATTTATTTTCCGAAGGCCGCCGCAACCTTTACAAGATTGGCTCGAATCGGAATGTGTTGCGGGCAAACTTTTTCGCACGCGCCGCATTTAATGCACTCGCCCGCATTTTTTTTGTCGTGCATGGCAACGAGCCAGTTATATTGGTTGGCGGCGAATTTTTTTTCTTTGTAAAGAGTCAGGACGTTGAAAGCAGTAAATGAGCCGCTGATGCCGATATTTTGTGGACAGACCTTCGCGCAGTAGTCGCAGGTCGTGCAGGGGATAATCGGTATGCTCGCCAAAACTTTGCGCGCCTCGTCAACGGTTGCACGTTCGCCGTCGTCAAGCCGCTTGAAATTTTCCATATAAGCAACGTTGTCTTTCATCTGGTCGAGCGTGCTCATGCCCGACAAAACGGCGATAACTCCGTCCAAACTCGCGGCGAACCGAATCGCCCACGAGGCAAGCGACGCGTCGGGATTGGCGGCTTTGAAAACGGCGGCGACTTGTTCGGGCGGATTGGCCAAAGAACCGCCCTTTATCGGCTCCATGATGACAATCGGCTTGCCGTGCTTGCGTGCGACCTCGTAACAGCCGCGGGATTGAATTGCGGGATTTTCCCAGTCAGCGTAGTTGATTTGCAGTTGAACAAATTCCGCTTCGGGGTGGCGCGTCAACAGCTCGTCGAGTTCTTCGGGCGTGGAGTGGAACGAAAAGCCGACGTGCTTTATCAGCCCTTCGCGCTTTTTGTCGAAGACGAAATCCCACATCTTGAACCGCTCGAAAAATTCCGTGCGCATCTCGCCGAGATTGTGCAACAGGTAGAAGTCGAAGTAGCCCGCGCCCGTCCGACGCAGTGAAGTCTCGAATTGCGCAATAGCATCGTCACGCGTTTGGCAATTAATCCACGCGGCATTTTTAGTCGCCAACGTGAATTTGTCACGCGGATAGCGTTCAATCAGAGCTTGTCGGATTGCGTCCTCGCTACCGGGATAAGCCCACGCCGTGTCAAAATACGTGAAGCCCTTCGACAGAAACAAATCAACCATCTGTTTGACTTGCTCAAGGTCAATGGTCTCGTCCGCCAGCCGCGGCAACCGCATTAAGCCGAAGCCGAGCTTTTTGATTTCTTCTCCGAGATAGGCCATGTTCAATCCTCCCCAAAAAAATTTTACACGCGTCAATTATACCAGCTGGAGTGAAATTATTGTCAAGCGAAAAAAATTTTTTGAGCACGTTTATTTTGTTTGTATCGTAATCTTGCAGTCGGCGAGCGGTTTTTTATTGCAAGCTCTTGACAAATGCTGTACAATCGCTTGCAAAAGTTTTGCAACTCGACGTTGCAACAAATGGTTGCGGGCAAGTTGTTGACAATCTCAACACGTCACCGCGCTCAAATACTAAAAAATTTTTGGAGGCTTTAAACATGAGAAGCGACATTGTCAAAAAAGGTGCGACACGTTGCGCACATAGAAGTTTATTTCACGCCAACGGCTACGGCTCCGACGAGCTGAGTCGTCCGCTTATCGGCGTGTGCAATTCGTTCAACGAAATTATTCCAGGTCATATGCATCTGAAATCGATAACCGAAGCTGCCAAACTGGGTGTTGCGGCGGCGGGAGGCACTCCCGTCGAATTTCCGGCAATCGGCGTTTGTGACGGG
>CAMZDU010000237.1 GCA_947305445.1 uncultured Selenomonadales bacterium | reverse complement strand
GCGCTGACGGCCAGGACCGGCATCCCCACGGAAGAAGTGCTCCTTCGCCGCGTTGCCAACATTCTCAAAACCGTCGGCGAAATTCAAGACTTGAAGAAAACTTCGACGACCGACGCGCTTACCGGTTTGTTTAATAAAGGCTCGTCCGAAGAAGAACTTAAAAAAATTTGCAAGAAGTCGCACGGCTCGCTGATGATGATTGACTTGGACAGTTTCAAACTCGTCAACGACATTCACGGCCACGCCATGGGCGACAAAATTTTAATCTCCTTCGCGGATATTTTGCGGGCGACGATGCGTTCGTCGGATTTAATCGGGCGCATGGGCGGCGACGAGTTCGTTGCCTTCTGTCACGGCGTGCACGAGACCAGTGCCATTGCCGCCAAAAGCCAATTCATCAACGAGAAAATCATTGAGGTCGCAAAAAAACTTATGGGCGAGGACATGAACATTCCCCTCGGCGCGTCAATCGGTTGTGTACTCGTCCCGCAAGCCGGCACCGATTTTGTCGACCTGTACAAAAAAGCCGACAAAGCTCTTTACATCGTCAAACAGAACGGCAAACACGGCTACAATATTTTCAGCGAGGACGCGCTCGAAGACAAAGTTGAAACCGTCGTCACTTTGGCGCAAGTAGAAATGATTCTGGCCGAACGCAACAAAGAGCCTGGTGCTTACGTCATTCCGTTCGAGAGTTTCCGCATGATTTACCGATTCTTAAAGCGAACCCGCGCCGGCTACGGCAAGACGATTTGTCTGGTGTTGTTGGCGTTGAGACGTTCCGGCGACAACGATAATGTTTCCCTCAAGCAGGCAAGCGAACAATTCGTTGATTGTCTGCACAAAACATTGCGGCGCGGCGACGTAATTTCGCAGAACGGCAGAAATCAATTGCTCGTCCTGTTGACGAATACCGACGGCCACCACGACGTTACCCGCGCCATAAGTCGCGTCGTCGAGGCTTGGGGCAACCGTCCCGAAAGCAAAAGTTTTTACTTCACGCACGAATGGGCAATCGTCGACGCGTGAATTGTTGCCGTCGTTAACTTCTTGTGCAGTTTACAACTTTATAATCAAAAAAAATAAGACTCGTGACGAATCTTTGAAAATATTTTTGTCGAAAGTCTCAATGGACACGATTAAGGGATTTCAATATCCGAAAATCGTCGACAGATTCAATCGAATTTTTTGTCAGAGATTTGGTTTTCAAGCAAGCTCGTCGATATTTTCACCGCGATAGCGCCCAGACAGTGTTATGACGATTATTTTGTCATGACCCATGCTCGGCGCAATTTTTATTACGTGGGCGACCGCGTGCGCCGACTCAATCGCGGGAATAATTCCTTCCGTGCGCGAAAGATACTCGAAGGCGTTGACGGCCTCTTCGTCGGTTATCGGCACATATTCGGCGCGACCGATGTCGTGAAGGTGAGCGTGTTCCGGACCGATGCCGGGATAATCCAGCCCCGCCGAAATCGAATAAACCGGCGCAATCTGTCCGTACTTGTCTTGGCAGAAATAAGACTTCATGCCATGGAAAATTCCCGTCCTGCCCGTAGCAATCGTTGCCGCCGTCTCGAAAGTGTCGACACCGCGTCCGGCCGCTTCGCAACCAATCAGCCGAACATTTTTGTCGTCGATAAAATGGTAGAACGTGCCGATTGAATTGGAACCGCCGCCAACGCATGCAACAACCGCGTCGGGAAGTTTGCCCTCAAGCGCGAGGATCTGACTTTTGATTTCGCGGCTGATGACGGCCTGAAAGTCGCGGACAATCGTCGGGAAAGGGTGCGGACCCATAACCGAACCTAAACAATAATGCGTATCGGCAATTCGATTCGTCCACTCGCGAAAAGTTTCGCTGACGGCGTCTTTGAGCGTGCCAGTGTCGCTCTTGACTGAAATAACCGTCGTGCCTAAAAGTTTCATGCGGTAGACGTTGAGAGCTTGCCGACGCGTATCCTCTTCGCCCATGAAAACGACGCACTCCATATTGAGCAGGGCGGCGGCGGTTGCGGTGGCCACGCCGTGCTGACCCGCGCCGGTCTCGGCAATCAGACGCGTCTTGCCCATTTTTTTTGCCAGCAACGCTTGGCCAAGAACGTTATTGATTTTGTGCGAGCCGGTGTGATTTAAATCTTCGCGCTTGAGATAAATTTTCGCGCCGCCGAGGTTGTCGGTCATCTTGCGTGCGAAATAGAGCATGGACGGCCGCCCCGCGTAATTGTTGAACAGCGCGTCAAGTTCGCGGTTGAAGTCGGCGTCGTCTTTAAAATGATTGTAAGCCTCTTCAAGCTCGATAACCGCATTCATCAGCGTTTCGGGAATGTATTGTCCGCCGTAGATACCGAAGCGTCCGTTTTGATTCGTCATGAAAAAAACCTCCTTTTAACAGTTAGGAGTTATAATGACAGTTCCGAAAATCAACTCCTAACTAACACAAGCGCGACGTTGACGTCCGCCGCGATTGTAATTCGCCGCAAAAAATTTTTCAAGCCGCGTTTGTTTATTTGGCGATACCTGCTATAATCGGCGCGTAAAAAAATTTTTGGAGGACGACATGAAAATTTTGGCACGACAACTGACTTTGGATTTGTACAACTGCGACACGAGCCGTCTTGGCAACGTCGACGAGATAAAAGACACGTTGAAGAGCGTCGTGGGCAGCGAGCCGCGTCTTGTCGCCGAGGCCATTGACGACGGTCACTGCTCCATAATCGGCGCATTCACTGAAGGTCACATAGCTCTGCACGTTTACAGGGAGTTGCGCTATGTCGCGGTCGATATTTTCACCTGCGCGGACTCCGACGAGCCGGACAGGCTTGCCAAGACCATCCGCAAATTTTTCCGCCCCGACAAAATGAAATCGACGTTCCTCAAACGCGGCGACTTCGGTCTGGAACGCGAAATTAAACCAAAAATCAAAACACGCGTTGCGCCGTTCAGGAGTGTCAAAAATGCCGGCGTGAAAGCCGTCAAAAAACTCGTGCGGAGGAACAAAGAATGACTTTTACTCACATATCGGAACTTTATCGTAGCGTCGGCAAGTCTCAAAAATGCACGTTTATTTTTTGCGCGGATCACGGTGTCGCCAAGATGAATGTCAGTGCTTATCCGCA
>CAMZDU010000236.1 GCA_947305445.1 uncultured Selenomonadales bacterium | reverse complement strand
GCACTGACTTATCTGATTAACTGCAGAAAATTTGTTATAAACTTGCCGTCCTGTCAAAGGGCGGCTAAAAATTTTTTTGCGACAAACTTTGCCACGACAAGTGAACGCAACGTCACGTTGACAATTTTTTTACGGTGCGAGCTTCGTCGATACCTGCGAGGATTTCCGACAAAGTTTTTCCGCCCGCCGCCTCCACTGCCGCCAAAACTGCACCTTCGACCAGCGGACAATCAGCCATGACGACGTTAGGGTCGGACAAATCTTCCAGCACCATTTCAGTCGTCATGACGGCGGAGCCCATATCCATAAGCACGAGCACGCCGTCAGCCGAATAAACGGATTCGATTGCCGCAGAAATTTTTTCGTAGCTCGTGCCGAGTCCGCCGTCTTCCAATCCGCCGGCAGGGGCAAGCGGTGCGTCCTGCGCCATCATGCGGCTGATTTCTACGACACCTTCGGCAAGCTTTTGACTGTGCGAGACGATAACGATACCGACCATGCCGTCACGCTCCCCGCAAAACTTCCAGCGTCGTCTGCAACATGTACAGGCTTGAAGTCGCGCCGGGATCTTGATGACCGAGACTGCGCTCTTTTAAATAACTGGCGCGTCCCTTCGTGGCGATAATCGTCTTGGTGTACTCGACGCCGTTGGCCGCCGCATTTACGGCATCAGTCAGCGCGGCCGTCAAAGTTTTGCCGTCGTCAAGTCCGAGCTTGAGAGCTTTAAGCGCGGGGCAGAGTGCGTCAAGCATAGTTTTTTCGCCTTCGACAGCTTTGCCGCGCATCTGCACGCCGCCGACCGCCGCTTGAAGTGCCGCCGCAAAATCCTCGTCAGTGAGTTCGCTCTTGCCTTTGCAGACGTTGCCGGCCTTCATGAACGCGGTACCGTAAAGAGGCCCCGACGCTCCGCCGACCGTGGAAACAAGCTGAGTGCCGACGCCTTTTAAAATCGCGCCAATGTCTTTGTCGGTGAGTGTCGGCAATTTTTCCATGACGCTTTTAAAGCCGCGTGCAAGATTTATTCCGTGGTCGCCGTCGCCAATTTCGTTGTCAAGTTGTGTCAGAAAATCTTTTTCCGACTCGATGCGCCTGGCAATGGCCGCAACGACAGCGAGTATCTGTTGAGTGGTTATCATGCGAAAAATCCTCCGTCAGGCTTTCACGAGCGCGGGAGTGTCGGCGGGCGCGTCGTAAAGTTTTTTCAGCTCGTCGTCCAGGCGCAACAACGTCAGCGAGAAGCCGGCCATTTCGATTGACGTCATGTAGTTGCCGACCATCGTGTCATAAACTTTTACTCCGGCCGCCGCCAGATAATCTTGCACGAAGTTGTTGATAATGCACAGCTCCATAAGCGGCGTCGCGCCCATGCCGTTGACCATGACGACGACTTCGCGGCCTTTGTAGTCGATGTCGGCAAGAATTTTGTCCAGCAGAGTTTTGGCAATCTCGTCGGCGTTGGTGAGTTTGTCGCGGTGAGTGCCCGGCTCGCCGTGAATGCCGATACCGATTTCCATTTCGTCTTCGGCAAGTTCAAAGCCCGGCTTACCCGCGGCGGGAACTGTGCACGGAGAAATTGCCATACCCATTGTCCGAACGTTGGCGATAACTTTTTCGGCAACGGCTTTCACGTCCGCAAGCGAAGCACCCGTCTCGGCTTTGGCACCGGCGATTTTGTGCACGAGAATCGTCCCCGCGACACCGCGACGCCCCGTAGTGTAGAGACTGTCTTGAACGGCCACGTCGTCGTTTACAACCACATGTTCGACTTTAATATCTTCGTCGACCGCCATATCCATTGCCATCTCGAAGTTGAGCACGTCGCCCGTGTAATTCTTCACAATGCACAAAACGCCCGCGTCGGTCGCAACGGCTTTAATGCCCTCGAAAATTTTATCGGGCGTCGGCGAAGTGAAAACCGCTCCGGCCACCGCGCAATCGAGCATGCCTTTGCCTACAAAGCCGCCGTGAGCCGGTTCGTGGCCACTGCCGCCGCCGCTGACGAGCGCAACTTTATTGGCGGGTTTTTTCATCGCACGGACGACCACATTGCCGCAGTCGAGCTTGGCGAGTTTTTTCGGCGCGGACTTGACCAGACCGAGAATCATTTGCTCCTCCACGGCCTCCACTGAATTGATAAGCTTCTTCATGCAAAATCCCTCCCAAAAAAAATTTCAAGCTTAGCGGAAAAAATTTACCACTAAGCTTTTGACATACTCCACCCGCGTCGGGGGATTGCGTTATCAACAACCTTCTAACAGTTAGAAGTTAGGAGTTAAATTTGTGCAATAATTATTCCAAATTCCTAATTGCTACAAGGTCTCCTGCGCAGGACGATGTCCCGCCCTGTGTTGCACTGCAAAAATTTTTACTGAAGTCGGCGGCTTTTAGTCCTACTCAACTTCTACGCAAAGTTTACAAAAAAATTTTATTGTTGGCAAGTGGTTTTTGCATCTTTTGAACTACTCCCGACTATAGGGGCGGGAGTTTTCTCGCCTATTTTGGATAAAGATCTATCGCATTTACTTTTGAAAAAATTTTTATAACGTGACGAGAAAATCGTCAGCGAAAAATTGCCATAAAAAATTCAGTACTCCGTGCGGCACTGTTCGTTTATTTGAGAATGAAGACACCGACCTGCAGATTTGTCAGAAGTTGTGCAGGTGGGCAGTGCTGTTGACGAGTTCGACTGTGACGTTTTCGTTGTCAATTCGCAAAATGTTCATTGCCATATTGAATTGACCTATCGCCCACATTTTGTGAATCGGCATATCGAGAGCCGCACATAACGCCAGACGAATTAGCGCGCCGTGTGCGACGACCAGAACGTTTTGATTGTCGTGACGACTGATTATCCTGCTGAGCGCATTTGTAACGCGGGCTTGGCAGTGCAAAAAATTTTCACCATTCGGCGGGCTGAATTCTTCGGGCGCGGTGAAAAATTTGCCAAAGTCGTCGGGACATTCGGTGGCCAATTCGCCCATAGATTTGCCTTCCCAGTTACCGAAATAATTTTCGCGTAATTCGGGCATCTTGTAAACCGCCAAATGGAATCGCTCCGCCAAAATTTCCGCCGTCGCCACGGCTCGTGCCAGATCGCTCGAATAAATAAAAATAAGAAG
>CAMZDU010000235.1 GCA_947305445.1 uncultured Selenomonadales bacterium | reverse complement strand
TTATAACTTTTCTTTATCTGTTATTCACCTCCAAAAAAAATTTTTTCCGCAACGATTATAACGCGCCGTCCCTCGTTAGGCAACGGCAGGAAAAATTTTCGACACGTGGCATCTCAAAAAAATTTTGAACTGCTCCCGCCTAAAGCTATGAGAAATATTCCGCGTTTGAAGTTTGGATTGTAGCTCCGCTGATTATTGCTTGCTTAATTGTTCTGCTCTTGGTAACATACATATTGCAACTCCCGCTGTTAGTCGCATAGCGTGGAGAAAAAAATCTCAGCTATCAGCTCTGACAACTCTAAGCTGAAAGCTGCAACGGAGGTATATTTCCATGAAACGTTTTCTAACTGTCCTGATGCTGGCGGCAATGGTTTTGTCGACGGGTTGCGGCAACAAAGTCGAGGACGCCGCCAAACAGGCCGAACAGAAGGTCGAGCAGAAAGTCGACGAGGCTAAACAAGACGCCGCCGCTAAGGTCGACGAGGCTAAACAAGACGCCGCCGCTAAGGTCGACGAGGCCAAACAAGACGCCGCCAACGCCGTGAACGATGCCGCCGCAAAAATGAACTCTATGGCGGAGAGCATGACTGGTCGAGTGATTACTCTCGGCGGGGTGATGCCCGGCGTCACTTTCGACGAGGCTAAAAGCATGTTGGGCGAGCCGGTCTCTATGCCTGAAGACGACGTGTATATCTTCGACAACGGTCTGCTTGTCGAGATTGACTTGCCGAAAAATATCGTCGAGGAAATTTCAATCACGCAGGTCGGCGTCAAGAGTGCTGACGGCGTTGAAGTTGGTATGCCCGATTACTCGCTTAACGAATACTGCGGCGCGGCTGACGCTATCGAGCAAGAAGACAACGGCGAGGTCGAGTACAAATACTTCAGCGGCGACAAAAAATCTTCCGTCACTTACAAGACCCGCAACGGCATGATCTACGAGATAAGTTGCTCGCTTAACGATTAAAATTTTGTAGCGGGCGCGGCTCGTCAAGTGCCTGTCGTGTCCCGCCTTAATCTCACGACAATTAATCGTTAAGGAGTCGATACTTATGAAAATTTTCCGAAGTGGTGCTTACGAATCGTTCTACGACATGCCGCTTACGGTACAGTGGTATATAACCATGAAATGCAATTACAATTGCTCGTATTGCGTAAATCGGAAAATTTTTCGGAATGACTTGCCATTTTCCACAGTGGCGCAACTTAAGGCCGCAGTCGACAACATCGCCTCGTTAAATCGTCCGTGGTATGACATTATTTTTGTCGGCGGCGAACCCACAATCCACCCGCACCTTTTCGACACCATGGCAATGTTGCACGAGACGCTGAGAGATCGCTTGAACAACATAATCATCATAACAAACGGTTCGCGCAACACGTCCTTTTACGAAAAAATTGCCGATTTAGCAAAATCGACAACAATCAGCATGTTGATTTCGATACACACGGAATACATCGACATGGCGCATATTTTGGAGCTTATTGAAACTCTGTCGAAAGATGTAACGCTCACATTCGCGCTGATGTTCAACCCCGTCAAACGCGAGGAAGTTCATTTAATTTACGACATATTGTTTGAGTATCGCAAAATCTTTCCGTTTAGTGTAAATATTGACCCGATTTTTGAGGCGGACGGAAGTTTTGATCCGCACTATATCGAAGAAGATTTTTCTTGGCGAAAAGTAGCCGCGACGAAATTTCGTGCCTTGAACGAGGCAGTCTCTTCAAAGGTTCCCATTATAAAACGCAACAAGCACAGGTCGCGGGTATTTTATGACGTTGAGCAAGACGGTGAACGAAAAATTCTTGCAACTACGGACACCGTTTCAAAGTATCAAAACGAACTTCAAAAACTTACCGGAATGTATTGTTCGGCCAATACGGGCGTTTTAAACATTCAAGAGAACGGCATTTGCAACGGTATGGTTTGTTTTGCAGACCCGTCACTATTCAATATCTACGAAGAAGATTCTATTAAAGCTGTTCGCGAGCAATTTATTCACGCCGTGCAATGTCCAATGCCGATTTGTTCTTGCAACGTCAACGATCGCATTCCGAAATTTTCATCAATCGAAGAGGCGCAACACTTTATCGAAGTCGTTCGCGCCAAACAATCGGCTTTATTCGATGCGGCAAAATAATCGGCATGATTATCGGTGATAACGGGGCGCGGCTCGTCAAGTGCCTGTCGTGTCCCGCAATATCATCAAAAGGAAACGATTTCTTCCAAAACGTCTTTTCAATTCCTTTTTGATTGATCCTCGTCGCGGTTCGGCTCGTCGAATTGCGTCGGAATTTCGGGAAAAGTTGTTTCGGTGGTTGATTGTTGCTCAGGCTCCGGTTCCGGTTGAGGTTCGGGTTCGGGTTGCGGCTCCGGACGACGAGCAATAACCAAGTCAACGGTCGAGCCGAGTTCGACTTCAGCGTCGGGTGCGGGATATTGTCTGATGACTGTGCCTTCTGCCTGCGAACTTTCCTGCGACGTGACGGAGCCGACGTTCAGGCCGCGGCCGATGATGCCGTCTTCGGCGACGGCAAGGCTGGCGTTCTCGACATTGGGCACGCGGGTAACTTTGACGGTGACTTCTTCAACTTTTGGTGCGCCACGCGAGACAACCAAGTCAACCAACTGTCCGCGAGTAATCTTCGTGCCGGTCGTCGGGTCGTGTGAAAGAACTGTGCCCGGCTCCGAAGGCGAATCTTTTTCGTAAATCGAACCCAAACTTAAGCCAAGCTTCTGAATCCGTTCAATCGCCGCAGATTTTGCCAAACCTGCCAAGTCGGGCATGTCGATTGCTTCGCCGCCCTTACTGACGTAAATGGTGACGAGTCGGTCGCTCTTTACGGTTTTGCCGACGTCGGGATCCTGCGACACGACTTGACCGGCGGGAACGTTGGCGTCGTAAGTTTCGGCGACGTTGACGCGCAATTTGTTGTCCTCCAGAATTTGACGGGCAAGCGCGAGTTGCTTGCCTTTGACTTCGGGAACGGTGACGGTCTCTTCGGTGCCGATAACTTTGCCGAACGCCGCGAAGATTCCGACGCCGAATCCCATCATCAACACGAGGAACATCATCACCATGAAGAATTTAGATTTGTAAAACGGTTTGCTGTCGATTTCCGGTTCAGAAATTCTCACTT
>CAMZDU010000234.1 GCA_947305445.1 uncultured Selenomonadales bacterium | reverse complement strand
CCCATATCGACGACGCCGGCCTTGTCGAGATTGCCGAAGTTGGCGATATATTTTTTGTAGTGCGTGCGCTCGTCTGCGGCCAGTCGCAAAATTTCTTCGGCGTGCGCGTCGATAATGTCGCGGACGTCGTCAATGTCTCTGTCGGGCAAAATTATCTCCTTGTCGTCGCCGAGGTCGAGATCGAAGCGTTCGCGGAAAAATTTTCTCGACGTGCCCTCGAATCGCAAATTGACAAGCTCCTTTGCTTGAGCAATCTCGCGAATCGAAGCAACGGTCACCGCCCGCCGCGACGCCAAAAAATAATCTGCGGGCAACGGTTTGACGTTCAAAAGCTCCGCAATGAATTTGTATAGCGGCTGAAGAAAATATCCGTCGCGAGCCAGAAAGAGCAGTCGATTGACGCCGTCGGCTTGTGATTTTTTTATAAGCCACAGCATGAACGTCAACAGCGGCGCACCGTAAAACCAGTAGCCCAGCTCGCGGAAGTCGTTCAAGATTAGTCGGTTGGTTCCGTCCGTGAAGGCGGCGTGCAGTCTGAACGGGCTGTTAAATTTTTTCGCCAGCACCACGCCCAAACAAATGCCCGCGTATAACGACAGATTGCCGCCGAGCTGTTCAATCAGCGAGCGGCCGAAGGGCGTATGCGAAAATAAATTTATCGCGCTCATCAAATGGTAAACGCCAAAATTTCTGTCGCAGGGCAACTGCATGTCACTCGTTTCGTTGTCGCCCAGGTGCGTGAGTTTTTCGGGCGCGTTAAAATTTTTCGCCGCCAGGTGCTCCCAAATCGCCGCGGTGTCCTTGCGCAGGCCGGTCTCGCACGAAATCAACAGCTCGTCGTAGCCGACGATGCCACATTTTTTCAGCAGGCGTTCAAGGTCGTGCGTCTGCATGTACATATCGGAAATCAGCCAAATTTTTTTGCCGAGAGCATGAGCGTCATTAAACAGAGCAACAACGTCTTCACGCGGCAGACAAAGTTTGATTTCGGTTGAAATTTCCAGCTCGCGAATTTTTTTGCAAGTCGCCGCGTCAAGTTTCGTCAGCTCCGCAAAACTTTTGTAAATGTCGTCAAGTGTCACGTCGCCGCCTTTAACTTGACGGGCACGAGTTTCGGCTTTGACACGCAACGTCGGGAAGTCGAAGGCACGTCCGAGCAAGTCCTCGACCTTCAAGCGGATAATTTCGTTGACGTGCGCGGGGCGGGCAACATAACGCATCAACAGCGTGTCGAACACGTCGAACGAAATAATTTCCGTCGGGTCGATGACGTGCTCGCGAACTTCCTGCGTCGTGCGCCCGAAATATTGCCAGAGATTTTTACAGCCGAAATTTACGGAGTAAGCTTCGCTCTCCGGCTCGAATTCGTAATAACTCATGCCCTCCGATTGCGCGGCAAGCAAAACACTGCGCTCGAAGGCGTGAGCAAGCGTGCCGTCGTTTTGCCCTGCTTCGGGCGGGAAGTCGTCAAACGTCAAGCCGAGCGCGAAAAATTTTTTCAACGCCCGCGTGCGTGCCCAAAACATCGTGCCGGCGGGGAAGTCGAAATAATCGGCCTTGTTGGGAGTAATGCCCGCACGAGCCAACAGATCTTGACCGACGCCGCGATTTGACAGCCACGTGAACGCCGAATAGGGCACATTGTCTGCGGGCCGCGGATAAATCACTCCGACCGATTCGTCATCGACGAAAGCCTTAAAAATTTTTCTGACACGTTCGGGACTGCCTAACAGCGCGTCGAAAAGAGCCGTGCGCCAATTCTGTTGCTCACTGCCGGTGTAAAGCGACTTCTTCGAGTGAATGTGCGCGATAAAGTCGTAGGCGGGCAACAGGTCGCCGAAGCCGACGATAAACGGCGCGACATCCCTGCCGCGGTTTGGCACGACACGAACAATGACTTGCTCCGCGTTGGAAATTTTTTCAAAGGCTTGGCGAACTTTATCGGCAACCCTCTCGTCGACGACGGAGATCAGCGCGTCAAATTTGTACGGCATGTTCGCGCAATGACCGGCCATTTCTTTTAACAAGTCAACGTAGAAAATGTGCGCCTGGATTGCAATCTTGCCCGGCTGTTGAAAAAATTCGTCGACGAAAAAATTTTCCGCGCCACGAGCAAAATACATCTGCATGACGGTCGCCGCGCTCGGCAAAATCTTCGACTGCTCCCAAATCCGATAACGCTCCGTGTTTTTTATCAGCGGCGCAAGCGTCGTGTAAAACGTGTCTTTTAGCGCGGACTTGGTGTCGCTGCCCAGCGGCAACTGCTTGTAAAAAAATCGAGCTGCAGACAGAGCTTTGTCCTTGCCGTTGAGTTTAAGCCAGCGTTGGAAATTGCGAATGCGTTTATTCATTCTCAACGAATCCGACAGTGACTTATCGACATGCGTGTCTTCGTGCGCAGTGTCAGAGTCGCGGGCGGCAAGTTCTTTTATCGTGCGGTCAAGGACGGCGTGATAATTTTCCTCCGACTCGCCGAAAACTTCAAAAGTCACGCGTCCGACCAAATTTTTGACGGCAAAGACAATCTGCGGGTCGCTCGTCCAAAATCTGTAGAAATTGTTGACGACTTCGCCGGCGTTGGTGTTGAGAATTTCACAGGGCATGCCGTTAATCAAAACTCGACTCAGCTTGACGGAGATAAAATTTCTGTCCGGGTCAAAGCGCAAATATTTCGTGGGACGGTCGAGATTGAAATCCATGCGCCCGTAAAATTTTCGCGCCGCGTCGAGCAAAATAATTTTCTCCGCCACACGAGTAAAGCCGCTGTCGTCGCCGGCAAAAATTTCCGCGTGCAAAGGCACGAGCTTGTGCTCCAGGTTGAACACGTCGTACAAGGCACCGTCACGCAGAAAAATTTTTTCGTCGTAGCCGTAGAGTTGTTTAATTTGCGCGGCGTCTTCTGGCGCTGCAAGCAATTCTTTCAGCAACGCAAGCCCCGTGAGTTTGAACGCGGATGGCGCGGTTCCCTCCCGTTGCAGGCACAGTTGCGCGAAGGCGAAGCGACGATTTATTTGCCCGTCGACGAGGAATTTTTCTGCGGCAGGGAAGACTTGCAAAAAAAATTCGTCGTCGGTGAAGTTGTCGACGAATTCCCGCGCAATGAACGAAAACTCCAGCTCCAGACGGACGAGCTTGTCGAAGGTTG
>CAMZDU010000233.1 GCA_947305445.1 uncultured Selenomonadales bacterium | reverse complement strand
CAATCTCGCTGTCGCGGCACACTCCGTCAACGAGAAGAATTTTGCGGCGCGTGACGATTATCTTCGTAATCGGCGTGCTGTTGAATTTTTTGGATCCGCTGTTCTCGCTGATTTTGCTGGACAATTACACCGTGCAAAATTTTTTTGACGTCGCGATTGTACACGGCAGAGTGTTCGGCGTGCTCCAGCGGCTCGCGCTGACATATCTGTTTGCAATATTTTTGGTACAAGTGATACGCAACGACGCGGGAATTTTTATTGCGGCCGTAGTTTTGTTGATCGTGTCGTCGGCAGGTTTTCACGTCTACGCGCCCGACAATCCGTTTTCGCCGGAGCACAACATCAGCCGCGCCGTCGATTACCTGTTCCCAGGCGCGAATCACATTTACGAGCCGACGAACGACCCCGAAGGCCTTTACGGAACAATCGGCGGGACGGCCTCCGTGTTGTTCGGATACTTGGCCGGAAAAATTTTAATCGACACGGCTCCGATTCGCGACAAAATTTTTCTGCTGACTGCGGCGGGCGTCATATTCTTTATCGCGGCGGGCGTGTGGAGTTTGACGGACATCGTGTCGAAAAAACTTTGGACGGCACCTTACGCGCTGATAAACGCCGGCTTGGAATATTTGTCGCTCGCGCTGTGCATGAAAGTTTTCGACACATCGCCGCCGAAGAAAAAACTTTCGCATCTGCTGATTGCCCTGGGCAAAAGTCCGCTGTTCTTCTTCGCCGCAAATCTCATCGTCGGTTACTTCCTGTACACACTGCCCGTCGGCGACACCAACGCGTATGTGTGGCTCTATCGACACACGACGCAGGGAATAATTTCAACGGAATTCGGCACAATGTTGTTTGACTTCCTGTGGACGGCGTTATGGTTGCCCATAGCCGCAATTTTCCACAGATTCAACGTCGTCATAAAGATTTGAGGAATTTTGATGCCGATTAAAAGAATTTACGCGTTGGACGCGTTGCGCGGCACGGCGATTGTATTAATGTTGCTGTTGTCGTCGCCGCCCGACAAAATTTTTTCAGCACTGGAGCACGCGCACTGGTCAGGCATGACGATTCCTGACGCGGCGTTCCCGATGTTCGCCTTCGCAATGGGCGCGGGCGCGGCGGTTTCAATGTCGCGGCGCACTCCGTCGACGAAAAAAATTTTGCGGCGGACGGCAGTGCTGTTCGCGCTGGGAATTTTTTTGAACGTCACGTGGGATATTTTTGAATTGCACTTCTTCAACGTGCTCACGCCGGAAAATTTTTTTGACGTTGCAATCGTTCACGGGCGACCGTTCGGAATTCTTCAGCGGCTCGCGCTGACGTATCTGTTTGCAATATTTTTGGCGCGAGCGATAAAAAATGACACGGGAATTTTTATTGCGGCCGTAGTCTTGTTGATCGTGTCGTCGGCAGGTTTTCACGTCTACGCGCCCGACAATCCGTTCGCTGAAGAATACAACATCAGCCGCGCCGTCGATTACCTGTTCCCAGGCGCGAATCACATTTACGAGCCGACGAACGACCCCGAAGGCCTTTACGGAACAATCGGCGGGACGGCCTCCGTGTTGTTCGGATACTTGGCCGGAAAAATTTTAATCGACACGGCTCCGATTCGCGACAAAATTTTTCTGCTGACTGCGGCGGGCGTCATATTCTTTATCGCGGCGGGCGTGTGGAGTTTGACGGACATCGTGTCGAAAAAACTTTGGACGGCACCTTACACGCTGATAAACGCCGGAATTGACGCGCTGTTGCTCGCGCTGTTTATGAAACTTGCCGACGTATCGATTGCGGAAAAATTTTTGCGGCCGCTCAAAGTTTTCGGAACGAATCCGCTGTTCTTCTTCGCCGCAAATTGTCTGGTATTGGACGTGCTGATTTTCACGCCGTCGCCGACCGAAGAGCTCGGCCTGTATCTGTGGTTCTATCAACACACGACGCAGGGGCTAGTCTCTACGGAATTCGGCGCGACGCTTTTCTGTGTGCTGTGGACGTTGTTATGGTTGCCGCTTGCAGAATTTTTTTACAGGCGCGGCATCGTGATTAAACTTTAAGCACATTGCGCGAAAAAAAAACTCCTGAACGGGAGTTTTTTTTAATCCGTGCGCACAGCTTTCATGGCAAGTTTATTCTCGTACATCTGCTCATCGGCATGTTTGAAGACCTGCTCCGCGCTTTGATAAATGTCCGCCTTGTAAGTGGCCACACCGATTGCCGCAGAAGTTTTTTCCCACGGCCGCAGTTTATCGGAGGCGTTGCGCCTGTTCATTTCGGATTTAAAATGTGCCACGAAATATTTGCAAAGAGTAGCGTGCTCTTTTTCCAGAATCACGACGAATTCATCGCCGCCGATTCGATAAACAAAGTCCTCACCGAAAATTGTACAAATCAACCGGCAGGCGTTCAGCAGATAAGTATTGCCGCGCTCGTGGCCGTAGGTGTCGTTGATTCGTTTAAGATAGTTTACGTCAACCATCACGATACAAAATTTTGCGGTGCCGGCAGAAATTGTTTCGTTGAGCTTAGCGATCGTCTCGTTGTAGGCTGTCTTATTTTTTACGCCGGTCAGAGAATCTTTGTGAGCAATTTCGTCCATGGCGAAGACTTTGACGCGCATGTCGGCGACTTGAACTTTGGCGCGTTGCAGATGCTCCAGATAGCGCAAAAAATTTTCCGTCGTCTTCAACAGTGATGTGTAGAGATTTTCAATCTCGTCGCCCGTTTTAATTTTCAATCCGCGAATTCGTTCGACATTTTTCAGCCGAGCATTTACATTTTCGTAAGCGAAATTCCGTGCGCAATAAGCCATCGTGTTGACGGGCAAAATTATGTTGTTCTCGATGAAGGCCAGACCGATTGCCAAGATAAACACGAAACACCCCGCGAACAGCGCAATCAACTTTATAATAAATATGTGCGTGTAATCGACGAGCATGTCCATAGAAAAATCAACGGCCACATAACATTGACACTTGCCCGAGCCGTCATAAATCGGCTTGTAGAGCGTGAGAAGGTAGCCGTATTCGTTGTCGGTGATAATCGGCGGAATGGGTTTGCCGGCAAGCAAATCGTTGCGGTAAAGCGAAAAGTCTTTGTCAAGCGGAACGACCTCGCCGGGATTGTCGCCCATGGACATGGCCGTATTCA
>CAMZDU010000232.1 GCA_947305445.1 uncultured Selenomonadales bacterium | reverse complement strand
TAATAATGCTGATGTTAGTCTCCTGCATTATGGCGCAAGCAATTTACGGCAAGTATTCAAAAACAAATACGGCTACTAAATAAAAAGCCCTCCTTCGGGAGGGTAAATTTTTAGGCGGTGAAATTATGGCAAAACGGTTTACGGCAAGCCTAAAGTCGTAGAAAAGGGCGGCTTTGAGACAAAAGCGACGGCTGAGGGTTTTGCTCAAATTCTGCAGACAAAATAATTTTGCAGACAAAAAATAAAAATTCTCGTTATTGAACAGGTGATTCTTATGAGATTCGATTATCATATGCATTTTGAATACGGTGATTACGACGAAGCGTGGGCGGAAGGTTTCTTCGACGCGGCCAAGGCTCACGGACTGGACGAAATTGGTGTTAGTGAACACACGCACACTTTCCCCGAATTCCGGCAACTGTATTACGATGACCTTTGTCTGGACGATTCGCCGGTCGGTGAATTTCAACGCATTTGGCTTCGCACGAACAAATTTAAGCACACGTTGCGGGATTACTTCGACTTTATGGCGCGGCTTAAAAAAAATCACGCCGTCAAAATCGGCATCGAAGTTTGCAATTTCCGTAATCAAGACGCCGTGAAAAAAATTCTTGACGCGTGGGATTTTGACTATCGGATCGGCTCGGTGCATTTTTTGTGGGGTTGGGGCTTCGACGCCTCAAAACTCGTCGACGAATGGAATAATCATGATTTGCGCGACGTGTGGGAAGAATATGCCGCGCAAGTTGAGCAACTGGCGGCGAGCGGCAACTACGACATACTCGGTCACCCGTTTAATGTTCGGTTGTTCAAACATTTTCCGACCTTCGACACGAGGCCGTATTTGGAGCGTGTCGCCGCCGCGCTAAAAAAATCCGACATGGCTGTCGACGTGAACACCGGCACGCTTTATCGATATCCCGTTGCGGAAATTTCGCCGTATGCCGACTTCATGAAGGTCGCCGCCGCTTACGACCTGCCGATAACGATAAATTCAGATGCTCATCGTCCTGAAGACTGCGGCAAATTTTTCGATGAGGCCGCCAATTACGTGCGCGAATTTGGCTACAAAAAAATTGTGCGCTTCAATAAACGGACGCGTGAATTTGTCGACTTGATTTGACATTGATTCAACGTTTTGTGAAAAAAATTTCCACAGCCGATTTGACTGCGGAATTTTTTTTCGTGTAAGTTATTCTCCGACGGCCAAAGACACCTGATTATTTTTGTTACATCAGCGATTAGTAATCGATTTCCGTGGCGCGGCAGAATTTTGCGTTGCGAAGTTGCGGGCGAACGTGTTAAAATTTCCGGTAGCATATTACTTTTCGCCGTCGCCGAGTTGAACGTTTGAGGAGGTTTAAATCATGAGCATATTGGGAGCAGTGGCTGTGCCGCACCCGCCGATAATTTTGCCGGAAGTGGGACGCGGCGAGGAACGAAAAATTTCTGCAACGACAAACGCCTACAAAGAAATTTCGCGGCGCATCGTCGAACTTAAACCCGAAACGATTGTAATCACCAGCCCGCACTCTGTCATGTACGCCGACTACTTCCACATTTCGCCGGGCATTCAAGCGTCGGGCAACATGGCGCAATTTCGTGCTCCGCAAGTCGAGTTGACAATAAATTACGACGTTGACTTGGCAAAAAAAATTTCGACGGACTCTCAAGCGGCGGGAATACCTGCCGGCACGCTTGGCGAGCGAAATTCGTCACTCGATCACGGCACGATGATCCCGCTAAGATTTTTGCAACAGGCAGGTCTCGACTTTAAAAGCGTGAAATTTTTGCGAATCGGGCTGTCGGGTTTGTCGGCGGCGGCGCATTACAAATTCGGACAATCAATCGCAAAAGCGGCCGAAGAACTCGGACGGAACATTTTCTTTTTGGCGAGCGGCGATTTGTCTCACAAGCTAAAGGCTGACGGGCCTTACGGTTTCGTTGACGAAGGCCCTGTCTTCGACGCGCAAGTCATGGAAAATCTCGGCGGCGCGGATTTTTTGCGACTGATGACCATGGACGACAAAATCTGCTCTCGTGCGGCGGAGTGTGGTTTGCGCTCGTTTTGGATTATGGCTGGCGCGCTCGACAAGCTGTCCGTTCGTGCCGAGAAGTTGTCGTACGAAGGCACCTTCGGCGTCGGCTACGGCATCGCCTGGTTTGAAGTCGGCGGCGCGGATTCTTCGCGCAATTTCGACGAGCAACTTTCCAAGTTCAAACAATACGAAGCTTTTAAACGTAAAGCCAAGGAAGATGCCTTCGTCAAGCTGGCGCGTCACAGTCTGGAAACTTTCGTTAAGACGCACGAGCCGGCCGCACTCCCCGACAATTTGCCTGCCGAGTTGCTTAATCGTCGCGCCGGTGCTTTCGTCAGCTTGCACAAGGACGGAAATTTGCGCGGGTGTATCGGCACGATTCTGGCGACGCAAAAAAATTTGGCGGAAGAAATTTTGCAGAACGCAATCAGCGCGTGTTCGCGCGACCCGCGCTTCGAGCCTGTGACTGTCGACGAACTCGACGATATTGAATACAGCGTCGACGTGTTGGGCGAGCCTGAACGAATTTTTACCGTCAACGATTTGAACGTGCGAAGATACGGCGTCATTGTCGAAAACGGCGGGCGACGTGGGCTTCTCCTGCCGGATTTGGACGGCGTCGACACGGTGGAGGAGCAGATTGCCATCGCTAAACGCAAAGCCGGCATTCGTCCCGACGAAAAAGTTTCGCTCTGGCGGTTCGAGGTAATTCGTCATCACTGAGGAGGGAGCGTCATGAAAAAAATTTTAGCGGCAGTTGTCGCGCTGATTGTTATAACGGCGACATTCGCCACGACGTTTGCGGTTGCGCTGTTTGATTCGCCCTATATCGGCAACGCCAACACGAAGAAATTTCATTACGCAAGTTGTCGTTCCGTTGACGAAATGAATCCCGATAATCAAGTTCCGCTTTATTCCGTCGACGAGGCGCAACGCAAAGGCTACACGCCCTGCAAACGTTGCAAGCCGTGAGGAGTGACTATTATGAAAAAATTTATCCAAAAATGGCGAGAATAATATGAATCGCCACTTGACTTTGTAAACTCAAAAAGATATCTTCCGGTTGACTTGCCGACAGTGTAACCGTTTCGGAGTGGGCGACTTGGACTCGCCTTTGAGAATAAGGGTT
>CAMZDU010000231.1 GCA_947305445.1 uncultured Selenomonadales bacterium | reverse complement strand
CCGGTGGCTAGCCGGGAATTTACGACTGTGGAGTGTTATATAAACGTCGGTAGCTAAGGCGAAGACGGACACTAAGAAGCAGTAAGATGAAATCGCGAGATTCATCCAAAACATCTTAGCATGGACTTTTGTCTATGTTTTAAGTAGCAGAAATCACCATGACTGAAAAAGAAGTCTACGATTTGCTTGTCGAAACGGGTGCGATTATGAATGGCCACTTCAAGTTGACAAGCGGACTGCACAGCCCGCACTACGTCGAAAAATTTAACGTCCTTCAGCACCCCGAACTGACCGAGAAACTTTGCAAGGCAATGGCGGAAAATTTCCGCGACGCGCAAATCGAAACGGTCGTCGGACCCGTGACCGGCGGAATTATTTTGGCGCACGAGACCGGCAAAGCTCTGGGCACGCGGGCAATTTTTACCGAGCGTGTCGACGGCGTGATGACCTTCCGACGCGGCTTCACCCTGCACGAAGGCGAACGCGTTCTGATTGTCGAGGATATTGTTACGACGGGCGGCTCCATTCGCGAAGTCATTGACGTCGTAAAAAAATGCGGCGGCGTGCCCGTTGCGGTGAGCATGCTCGTCGACAGGTCGGGCGGCAAAGCGACTTTCGACGACGTGCCCGCCTACGCACTGCTTCACATGAATGTTGAGACCTATACGCCGGAAGATTGTCCGCTGTGCAAACAAAACGTCCCGCTGACAAAGCGCGGCTCCACGGGCAAGAAGTGATGCTCCAAACTTTGACGGTAGAAAATTTCGCGCTGATTGATTGCGTCGCGGTCGAGTTCGGCGCGGGGCTGAACATTTTGACGGGCGAAACCGGCGCGGGCAAATCGATTCTGATTGACGCGCTGGGCACGGTGCTCGGCGAACGCGTCGGCGTCAGCAAAATTCGCAAGGGTGCGGATTCTCTTTACGTCGCGGCAAAATTTTCATCGGGCTTAACGATTGAGCGAACGATTTCGCGCATGGGCAGAAGTTCAATCCTCGTCAACGGCAAATCGATAACTCTTGCGCAGTTGAAAAAAATCGCCGCGAGTCTCGTCGACGTGCACGGACAAAACAAAAATCTTGCGTTCCTTCGCGAGGAGAACGTTTACGCGCTGATTGACGACGAAAAAATTTCCGACGTGCTGAAAAATTTTCGTCGGCTGTATCGTGAGCTGACAGCTCAATCGCGTGCTCTGGAAAAAAAATTTTCTGCGCGGACGGAAAATCTTCAGCGGCTGGATTTTTTACGCTGGCAGGAGCGCGAAATTTCTGAGGCGAACCTTAAGCCCGATGAGGACTACCGACTTGACGCGGAGATTCGCAAACTTTCGCACGCCGAAAAAATTGTAGCTCACGTTCAAACGACCGCGCAGATTTTAAACGACGGTGACGGCGACGTTTTGACGGCTCTGGCTCGCGTGGCCAAACACCTGGACGATGTGGCGCGTTACGACGACAAACTTAACTCGGCGCGAAAACTTCTGGAAGACGCCGAAATTTTTTTGCGCGAGGCCTACGATGAGATTCGCGCTTACGGTGCGGGCTTGGACTTCGCCCCCGAACGGCTCGATAAACCTCATGCGCGGGCTGACGTAATTTTCAAGCTTAAGCAAAAGTACGGCGCGACAGTCAACGAAATTTTACGGCGGCTGGAAAAAATTCGCGCCGAAATTTCCGCGGCGGAGAACTTCGACGCGGACGTTGCCGAACTTCAACAGACAGTCGCCAAACTCGAACGGCAAACCAAATCTTGCGCGGACGAGCTGTTGCAAATGCGTCAAGCGTCGGCAAAAATTTTGAGCGCGACAATCGAACGGGAAGTTCGTCGGCTGGGCATGGAGCACGCGCAACTTGAAATCGTCGTCGCGGCGGCTGAATTGTCTTCACGCGGCGGCGACACGGCGGAAATTTTTTTCAGTGCCAACGTCGGCGAGGAAAAACTTTCGCTCTCGAAGGTCGCCAGCGGCGGCGAACTGTCACGAATTGCACTGGCGATAAAAACTGTCGCGGCGGGTCGCACCGATTCGGCGGCGACTATGGTCTTCGACGAGATAGACACGGGACTCGGCGGCGTGACGGCAAAAATCGTCGCGGAATGTATTGCCAATGTTGCACGCGGCCGACAAGTGCTGTGCGTCACTCATCTGGCGCAAATCGCCAGCAGAGCGGACGTTCACCTGCGAATCAGCAAATCGGAAGTCGACGGGCGAACCTTGACGACGGTCGAACGGCTCGACGAATCCGAACGCGTCAAAGAGATTGCGCGCATGGCTTCAGGGCGTGAGTCGGCGGCTTCAATAAAAAATGCCCGCGAGATGCTCTCGTCGGCAAAAAAATAGTTGGCAGTAGTTGACGTTGAATATTGTATTCATGAACTGCAACTGTTGCATGCTCTAACAATTATGTTATAATGCACAGCGTTTCAAAAATTTTTTACTGGAGGCAACAACTCATGCAGATAGGTATACTCGGTTACGGCAACTTAGGACGCGGCGTCGAATGCGCCATCAAAGAAAATCCCGACCTGCAGCTCGTTGCGGTCTTTACGCGGCGCAATCCCGCTTCCGTCAAAATTCAGACGCCAAACGTTCCGGTCGTTCACGTTGACGACGCCAAAGACTGGGTCGGCAAAATTGACGTGATGATTCTTTGCGGCGGGAGCGCGACAGATTTGCCGACGCAGACGCCCGAATTTGCCAAAATGTTTAACGTAATCGACAGCTTCGACACGCACGCCAAAATCCCCGAACACTTCGCCAAGGTCGACGCCGCCGCAAAAGCCGGCGGTCACGTCGCGATTATTTCGGTCGGCTGGGATCCCGGATTGTTCAGTTTGGCTCGCGCTTATGCAAACGCAATTTTGCCCGACGGCAAAGATTACACCTTCTGGGGCAAGGGCGTCAGCCAGGGTCACTCCGATGCCATTCGTCGCGTCAAGGGCGTCAAGAACGCCAAACAATACACCGTGCCGATTGACAGTGCGCTTGAGGCCGTTCGTAGCGGTCAGAACCCCGAACTCACCACGCGACAGAAACATTTGCGTGAATGCTACGTCGTGCTTGAAGAGGGTGCCGACGCCGCTGAAGTCGAGAACGCGATTAAAACCATGCCGAATTATTTTGCCGACTACGACACGATTGTAAACTTCATCAGCGAAGAGGAACTGCTCA
>CAMZDU010000230.1 GCA_947305445.1 uncultured Selenomonadales bacterium | reverse complement strand
CGGCTGCCTCCTGCACGGCACGTTTCTCCACGGCGTTAATGCCGGTCGGCACGCAAATCATCACACGCGGACGGAACAGAAATGATCGGCCTATAACTTTTTCGAGGAAGTGGCGAATCATTGCCTCTGTCATGTCGTAATCGGCAATGACTCCGTCCTTGAGCGGGCGAATGGCGACGATATTGCCGGGCGTGCGGCCAATCATCTCGCGTGCTTCTTCGCCGATAGCCAAAATTTTATCGGTATCTTTGTCGACGGCGACGACCGACGGTTCACGCAAAACTATTCCCTTGCCCTTGACGTAGACCAAAATATTTGCCGTGCCCAAATCTATTCCGACGCTCATTGACATCCCAAACAAGTTGAAAAACTCCTTTCTGCCTACACGCAAATTTCTGCAAGCCGCACGAATTTTATCACGCTTTATTTTCATTTACAAGGCGGCGTAAAAATTCTGCTATGCAAAGTTTAAATATAAGCTGTAGATTTTCCGCGCCTAATTATAAAACAAAAGCTCCCCAAAACGTGCCGCCGAATGTAAATTCGTCCAAGCTGTTTTATTAGTTCATTCGCATCTCAATCCAGAGCGTTCAAAAGTTCGTCGCGATTTACGGCGTAAGTCCCGACTTTCGCAACCACGACGCCCGCCGCAACGTTCGCAAGGTATGCTGCCGATTCCGAATCTAATTTTCCTGCCAAAGCAAGTGCAAATACCGCAATTACCGTGTCGCCCGCGCCCGATACGTCGAAAACTTCCTGCGCTCGCGCTTTTATGTGCGAAATTTTTGCTCCGTCAATCAAACTCAAGCCTTTTGCCGAACGTGTCACGATTAATCCGCTCAAATTAAATTCCTCAATGACTTTTCGCGCCGATTCTGCTATTTGTTCGTCGTCATTTGCTATTTTTTTCGGCAAAATCGCGTTTAATTCCTTTAAATTCGGCGTTATAAAGCTCGCGTCGAAATATTTTTGCCAATTATCGCCTTTCGGGTCGACTATTACAAATTTTTTCGCCGCTCGACTCGCTCCGATTATCTCGCGGCAAATTTTTTTCGTGCAAACGCCCTTGCCATAGTCCGAAATTATCACTGCGTCGACGTTTTCAACCTGCGCGGCAAAATTTTTCAGCAATTTATCGGTCGATTCGCCGTCAAGTTCGCTCGCGTCCTCAAAATCAAGACGAATCATTTGCTGATGACCGCTTATCACGCGAATTTTCGTCGTTGTCGGCTTTGAAGTCTCAATTATTCCCGAATAATCGACGCCGAGACTTTTTAACTTGTCCAAAAAAATTTCTCCGTGATTATCGTGCCCGATTTGCCCGATTATCGACGTTTCACAGCCCAATAACGCCAAATTGTGCACGACATTTGCCGCGCCGCCCAAAGTTTCGTCGACTTTAAAAACTTTTGCAATCGGAACGGGGGCTTCGGGCGATATGCGCGTGACTTCGCCAAAATAATATTTATCTAACATTACATCGCCGACAACCAGAATTTTACACGCTTTAACGCCGTTTTCTACAAAATTTTTAAGTTCGTCTATCATTTTAAGCCCTCAAATGCAATTTTTGCCGCCGAAATTGTCTTTTCTAAGTCCTCGTCGGTGTGCACTGCAGACATAAACAGCGTTTCAAACTGCGACGGCGCAAAATATATCCCTTGCTCCAACATTTTTAGGAAAAATTTCTTAAATAATTCCTGATTCGCGGCGGCTGATTCGTCATAATTCGTTACTTCGCGTTCACTGAAGAATATTCCGAACATAGAGCCTGCTTGCGGCGTTTGAATTGTAATTTCCGAATTTTGCGCGGCTTTTTTTATGCCGTAGACGAGTTTTGAAGTTTTTTCGGCGATTTTTTCCGTTAAATTGTCTTCAAGAAGGATTTTAAGCGTTTCAATGCCCGCAGTCATCGCGATTGGATTTCCGCTCAAAGTTCCCGCTTGATAAATTTTTCCGTCGGGCGAAACGTTGCGCATAATGTCTTCGCGCCCGCCGTAAGCCGCGCAGGGCAAGCCGCCGCCGATAATTTTGCCTAAACAAGTCAAATCGGGCGTAATTTTATATTTTTCCTGCGCACCGCCGAGCGAAACTCTGAATCCGCACATAACTTCATCAAAAATCAGCAACGAGCCGTATTTTTGAGTAATTTCGCGTAAACCTTGCAGATAATTTTGTTTTGGAAGGATTAAACCCATATTTCCGGCGACAGGTTCGATAATAATCGCCGCAATTTGTTCGCCGCATTGATTAAAAGCGTTTTCGACGGAATTTAGGTCGTTGAAAGGCAAAGTTATCGTATCTTGCGCAGTTTTTTGAGTTACGCCGGGACTTGAAGGCTCTCCGAAGGTCGCCGCGCCGCTTCCCGCCTTGACGAGTAGCGAATCGCTGTGCCCGTGATAGCAACCGACGAATTTTATAATTTTTTCGCGGTGAGTGTAGCCTCTGGCGACGCGAATCGCGCTCATCGTGGCTTCAGTGCCCGAATTTACCATGCGCATGACCTGAATTGACGGAAAAATTTGATTAACGAGCCTTGCAAGTTGAGTTTCGAGCAAAGTTGGAGCACCAAAACTGGTTCCGCGAGCGATTTGGCGGTTCAAAGCGTCGACAATGCGCGGGTGAGCGTGTCCAAGCACGAGCGGACCCCATGAAAGGACGTAATCGACATAAGAATTGCCGTCGATGTCGAAAATTTTGGAGCCGGAGCCGTGAGAAATGAAAGGCGGATTGGAATTTACGCTTGAAAAAGAGCGGACGGGGCTATTTACGCCGCCTGGCATGAATTTTTTGGCTTCAGCTAGTGCTTGAGCAGAAATTTTTAAGTTCAAAGCGATACCTCCTCGAAATTTGGTGAAAATATTTTAACACAGGGCGTTGAAATAAAAAATACCTTCGCAAAACGAATTTGGAAGGCAAAATTTGGTTTGAAAGAGAATTTGGCGGTTTGAAATGAGATTTGAGGCTTGAAAACGGTTTTGGAAGCTCGAAACGTCTTTGAAACTGATTTTGGAGGCGGTTTGGAAGCTCGAAATACAAAATTCGCTATACCGAATTTTTGCAATTGGAAAAATGGCTTTGTGACGCGGGATTTTCGGGCATAAAAAAAAACTCCGTGTTTTTTGGGGTAAATTTTCGGTTCAAAATGCAAAATACGCTATACTGAATTTTGTAAATC
>CAMZDU010000229.1 GCA_947305445.1 uncultured Selenomonadales bacterium | reverse complement strand
GTCGCTCTCGAAGTTCACACTGTCGGCGTCATAGTAGTAGCCGGTGTCGTCCATTGCGTCAATAAATTTCAAATCCTCCGCTGCGCACGTCGCGCTACTCAAAAAAATTATCGTCGTCAGTATCAGTAAAAATTTTCTCATTCGAGCACCTCAGATGCCAAAAATTTCCGTGACGCAGGTGCGCAAAAGTTCTTGCATAACCGTCACGTTTAAAAGCAGTGCTTCCGCCTGCGGCCGCAATTTCGTGTAGTGGAAAGTCGGATTGTGCGCCACCGTGAAATCTGTCGGGTATGCTATCGGCTTGAATCGTCGCATATTAAAATTCAGCATGGCGCGGTTCATGTGAAAGGCACTTGTCACCAAGAGCGGCTTATCAAAATTTTTCTCGCGCAGAATCGCGGCGCAGTAGCGTGCGTTCTGTGAAGTGTTGATGCTTTTGGTTTCGGTTAAAATTTTGTCTTCGGGCACGCCGAGTGATTTGAGTATTCTGGCGGAAATTTCTGCTTCCGCGCCCGAATCGCTGTAGACTTGGCCGCCGCTGATTAAAATCGGCACGTCAAGCATTTTCTGCAAACGAACCGCCGTCAAAAGTCTGTTGGCGGGACTGGCGCACAATGCTCCCACTCCGTCCACGTCGGGCACTTGACTTATCGCGCCGCCGCCGAGCAAGACGATTATGTCCGCGCCGGAATTTTCGACTTGCGCGGGCGGAGTGTGCCGCTCTTCAAGCCAACCCATAAATTTTTCTGCGACAAGACTTGTGCACAACAGATAGAACAGCAACGTCACGACGAAGACCGCCGTCGAAAGTTTCTTGCTGAATTTAAGGAGTTTGACACACAGCGCGAGCATCAGCACGATGAAAATTCCCGGCGGCAAAATCCAACTCGCTCCGAACTTTAAAAAGTACACCAAAGAGAATCACCCCGTGCTTGAACGTTTCCAAAATATTTTCTGCAATGATATAACAGCGGCGGCGAAAATTCAATTAGGAACTTCTACGAATTAGGAATTTGAAATTGTTACGAAAGTTTATTTTTAGCTTCCGCAACGTTCAATCAATCGAACAACTTGTGCGGAGGTCTCGAAAATATTTTTGGCGGCAACGTCAGAGTTCATCGCTTCGGCAAGCGTCATCGGTGCCCGCAAGATTGCAAAGGCGGCGTCAATTTGAGCGTCGTCTGAAAGGTCGGCAACGCTCCCGCCGAGTCCGACCGTCAAAATTTTCGGGTTGAGTTTTTTGGCGAGCTTGGCCACGCCCGAAGGTGCTTTGCCCTGCGCAGTTTGACTGTCGAGGCGGCCTTCGCCGGTGATAACGACGTCAGCCGTTTTCAAGTCTTCGGCAATGTCCAGCGCGTCCAAAACCAAGTCAACGCCCGGCACGAGTTCCCCACGCAAAAAACTTCTGAACGCGAAACCGATACCGCCGGCCGCACCGTCGCCCGCCACAGAATTTTTTTCGAGCCGCAGAAATTTTGAGGACAGTTCGCCGAAATTTTTTATCCAGCCGTCCATAATTGCGACAATCGCGGGCGTCGCACCCTTTTGCGGCCCGTAAATCGCCGAGCAACCGTTCGCGCCTGTCAGAGGATTTGTCACGTCGCAGGCGATGCGGAACGTGCACTCGGCAAGCTCCGGCAAAACGTTTGAATCGTCAATCGCGGAAATTTTTTCCAAGTCGCGCCCGTAAATGCCGCCGCCAATAAATTTGTAGCCCAGAGCCGTCAACATGCCTATGCCGCAGTCGTTGGTCGCGCTGCCGCCGATTCCTATGACAAAATTTCTGCAGCCGTCGGCAATGGCAATTCGTATCAGCTCGCCAACACCGTAAGTGGTCGTGTTAAGCGGGTTGCGCAAATTGTCGGGGACGAGCGGGAGGCCGGCGGCGTTCGCCATTTCAATGACCGCCAATTTTTTTTCAGGCACCTCGCCAAATTCGGCGGAGATTTTGTCGCCGAGCGGTCCGCAAACTTCAGCCGATTTAAGGGAGCCGCCCAGTCCGGCAATTATCGCACGACAGGTGCCTTCGCCGCCGTCAGCCAACGGAAAAATTTTTACCGACGATTTCGGTGACGCCGATAAAATTCCGTCACGAGCCGCCGCGCCCGCTTCCAAACTCGTCAAGCTGCCTTTCAAGCTGTCAATCGCCACAATAATTTTCATTGGCAAAACCTCCAAAAAAATTTTGCGCCATTATATCACAAGCCGTAATCCGTGCGACAGTTGATAAAAAAAAAGAAACGCCCGATTCGGAACGAGCGTCTCTTTTCGGTCAAAAAAAATTTTTTACAACGGTTTCTTGCAAAAGTCGATGAATGCTTGCGCGGCTTTCGATACGTATTTTTCTTTCTTCCAGGCCAAGCCGATATTCACGAATATCGGTTCGTAAAACGGCACGGCTTTAATGTCGGGCGGTTGTTCGCAGATGAAGTCGAGCAGAAAGGCAATTCCGACTTGATGAGCGACGAGACCTTTTATCGTGACGATTTGGCCGCTTTCGAGCACGGTGCGCGGAGAAATTTTCAGCGCGGACAATTTCGCTTGAACGATTTCGCGAAGGTACGAGCCTTCTTTCATCATGATTAAATCAGATTCGGCAATATCTTCGGGCAATATCTTCGGCTTCAGGGCGAGCGGACTTTTTTGTGACACGCAAATCATAAGCTGGTTGCGGCTCATCTTCAACACGTTTAGATTCGGCGTAGATTCGGGAATGAGTATTATACCGAAGTCGAGTTCGTCGCTTTCGAGTTTTTCGCGAATGGTAAGCGAGCCTTCCTCGTAAAGCAACACGTCAAGATTCGGGTGAATGTGTCGGAAGCCGGAAAAAACTTTCGGGAACAGATACGCGCCCATCATCGGCGGAATACCGATTTTAATTGTCCCCTTCTGCAACTGTTTGTAGTCGTTGACTTCCAAAATCGCATCATCGATATTTCTAAGTGCCAGGTCGATTCGTTTCAGGAAGACTTTGCCTTCGGGCGTCAAGGTTAATTGCTTTTGACTGCGGTCGAAAAGTTGAACGCCCAGTTCGGCTTCCAATTTTTTTATCGCGACGGTAATGTTAGGCTGTGAAACTCGAAGTCTTTGAGCGGCGCGGGTTATATTTTTCAGTCGGCTCGCCATCTGAAAATACTCAAGTTGCCTCAGCTCCATGTGAATCACTTCCTTTGATTGTAGAACCCGAAAAAATTGTT
>CAMZDU010000228.1 GCA_947305445.1 uncultured Selenomonadales bacterium | reverse complement strand
GAGTTGCGGACAGTCGCCAGGCGGTGCGCAACGGTTATCGTCGTGCGGTTCTCGGAAAGTTTCTGCATTGCCCGCTGAATTTGACGTTCAGTCTCGTTGTCGAGAGCACTGGTCGCCTCGTCGAGAATCAAAATCTTCGGATTGCGCAGGAACATGCGTGCGATTGCCAGACGCTGTTTTTGTCCGCCGCTGAGTTTTACACCGCGTTCGCCGATAAAAGTGTCGTAACCTTTCGGCAACGCGCTGATAAATTCGTGAGCTTCGGCAAGACGTGCCGCCTCGAAAATTTCTTCGTCGGTGGCGTCTTCACGACCGTAAGCAATGTTGTCGCGAACCGTCGCGCTGAAAAGGAAAGTGTCCTGCTGAATCATTCCAACTTCACGGCGCAGACTGTCGGTGCGAACGGTTTTAATGTCGCGGCCGTTGATTGAAATTTTTCCTCCGTCAAGATCATACATGCCGAGCAAAAGTTCGCACAGAGTAGTTTTGCCGCCGCCGGTCATGCCGACGATGCCGATGTGTTCGCCCGCCGCAATGCTGAGGTTAAAGTCGCGGAAGATCGGCGGATTATTTTCGTAACCGAAGCTGACGTGAGAAAACTCAATCGATTGCTCGTCGGCCGCGCCGTCGAGATTGCTGACGCGTTCGGCGGAGCGTTCGCTTGATTCGGGCAAGTCCATAAGCTCGCGATAACGCTCAACGCCGGCCATGCCCTTCTGATAAACTTCCGTCAACATCATCAACTGAAAAACCGGCCGCATGCAAAGCATCATGTACAGCAGGAACGCGACAAGGTCGCTGATTGTCATCAAGCCGAAAGTTATCAGTGCGCCGCCCAGGACGATTATCACCAGGTTCATCGCGTTGGAGAAGAAGTCAACTCCGCCGTGAAGTTTGCCGACCGTGCGGAAAGAATGCTCCTGCACCGACAACAAATTTTCGCCGGCACGAATCATTTTATCGAGTTCGCGCTCCTCCGTGCTGAAAGTTTTAACGAGACGAATCCCCTGCAAACTCTCCGAAATTTGTCCGCTGAGGTCGCCGGTGTTCTCCCGCGCCCGCATGAAAGTTTTTTTCATGTCGCCGTTAAGTTTGATTGTCGTGAACGTCTTAATCAGCAGGAGCGTCGTCACGACAAGCGCAAGTTGCCAATTCAGATAGAACAACAGCGCAGTCGAGCCGACGAGCGTTATCGAGCAGGTTACGAACAGGTGCGGGATTGCGAACATCAAGTTGCCAACTTCCGAAATGTCATTGACGAGCCGCGACAGGAGCTGACCGCTTTGCGCGTTGTTGTAGAATGAATAGCCCATCCTGAGCAAGTGCCGGAAAAGTTTTTCGCGCATGGTGAATTCAATCTTCGCGCCCATGCTCCGCCCGACAACTTCAACGCGACAATTCAGCACGTAGCTTGCGGCGTAGAGTGCCAGAAGTGCGCCCGCCGTCAAAATCATCTCCTGCGAAATGCCGTGCGGCAAAAGTTCGTCCATCACGCGGCGAATCAGCATTGGCGAGAGCAAGCCGAGTCCCGCGCCGACGAGCGAGCCGACTACCACGAACGAAAACGCCTTCATGTGCGGCGAATAGCAACGGGTAAAAAAGTTCAGTTTGTCCTTGACCATTTGCAAATCCTCCGAAAAACTGTCAGTTGTTAAAAGCATTGAGCATCGCGCCGACCGAATCGAAGACCGCCGACGCCTCGCGCTTGACAAAATCTTTGGCCGTGCCAACCGTGAAGCCGCTGAATTTTTTTATCATAGGCAAGTCGTTCGATTCGTCGCCGATGACAAAAACTTTTGCGTCGCGCCAATTTTTCAGGCGCAAAAGATTTTCGACGCCGCGAGCTTTGTTGATACCCGCCGTCACGATGTCGACGCTGTGGGTATTTTTTTGCGCAAAAATTGCGGAGCCGAACTTTTGATTGAGAATGTCGGCGGCGGCTTGAGCTTCGGCAGGCGACGGGAAGTCGAGCGCAAGCTGATTAATTTTCTTCGGCAAGCCGGCAATTTGTACGTCGTCGACAAAAGTCACGGGAAAACTCCAACGATTTTTTTCGCGCAAAACCCACGACGATTCTTTGACGCGGGCACAAAAAATTTCGTCGGAGGCCTCGAATGCGAAATGCAAACTTCGCGACGCTGACGGCTCGTTTAAAATTTCAAGCAGAATTTTTTTCGGCAACTCGCTCTCGAAAATTATCTGCTTGTCGCCGTCATAGATAATCGCGCCGTTACAGCAGGCGACAAAGTCAATGTCAAGCGCGAATTCCTGCAAATGCGGCTTGAGCATGACGAGTGCCCGCCCCGTCACGATGCCGAACGCATTGCCGGCCGCCCGCCAATTTTTAATCGCCGCAAAATCTTCCGCAGAAATTTTCAGCTCGCGAAAGAGCGTGCCGTCGAAGTCACTGGCCGCAACTTTAGGAATTGCAATCCGCGAAGTTGACGCTGTAGTTTTGTTTGCCATTATTAATTCCTCATTTGCATACTTTAAAATTTCGGCACGAGCTGTTTAATAATCGATTATCGATACTCATCGAATCAAATTTGCCCTTAACTATATCGAATTTTTTGCTGTCGATACTGAGTTCGCGTTAAAACTTTTTTGGACGACTAAATTTTTGTTTAATGAATCGCTTGCAAAAAAAATCCCGTCACTCAACCGAGCGGCGGAATTAATTTTTTATTAGGTGCGAAATTATTTTGACTTGATGTAGTTTATAAGACCGCCGGCGTCGGCAATCTCCTGCACGAAACCGGGCAACGGGTGCGCGTGGAAAGTGTCGCCCGTGGTAAGATTTTCAATCGTGCCGGTGGAAGTGTCGATGCGCAACACGTCGTCGGCAGAAATTTTTTCTACGGCGTCGCCCAGCTCCATGAGCGGCAAGCCGATATTGATTCCGTTGCGATAAAAAATCCTCGCGAAACTCGCCGCGATAACTACGGGAATTCCTGACGCTTTTATTGCAACGGGAGCATGTTCGCGACTCGAACCGCAACCGAAATTTTTTCCGCCAACCATAATGTCGCCCGCTTTAACGTTGGCGGCAAAAGTTTCATCGATATCAACCATGCAATGCTTTGCCAGCTCGGCGGGGTCGAACGTATTCAGATAGCGTGCGGGAATGATGACGTCGGTGTCAATGTTGTCGCCGTAACGCCAAACTTTGCCTTCAATTTTCATTGCCGATAACCTGCTACTTAAAACATAGACAAAAGTCCATGCTAAGATGTTTTGGATGAATCT
>CAMZDU010000227.1 GCA_947305445.1 uncultured Selenomonadales bacterium | reverse complement strand
ATCTTTTGTTTATTTGGCTTCGATTTTTTCTTGGCTTTAGTTATTCAACACTCTCAAGTGTCGATTGACTGCTTGATATTTTTTTGCAAGGCGCGATAGAAAGTTGCCTTGACACAACAAAGGCGGTGTTGTAAAATGCCGAAAGTGCTAACGGCAAGGGGCGGCAATGCTCCTTTTGAATTCAGCGCGACGGCAGAAAAACTCTTCGGCGAAGATTTTTCGACGGATGGTTTTGTCGGCGACGTTCACATCACGGGTGAAGTCGCGGACGTCGGAAAAAATTTTCTTGTTCGCGGAAGTATCGAATGCAAGAAAATTTTTACCTGCGACAGATGTTTAACCCAGACGACGGCCGAGCAAGTTCACGACTTCGCGGAGGAGTTCGACAAATCTGCGGCGGTGGACGACGTGCTCGACGTGACTGAACTTTTGCGGGACGAATTGCTTGCCGGTCAACCCATGAAAAATCTTTGCAAGTTGGATTGCCGGGGATTGTGTCCCGTGTGCGGCGCAAATTTGAATGACGGCGACTGCGGTTGCGACAGATTTGTTGCAGACCCGCGGCTTGCGGCATTAATGCAATTCAGAGAATGAGGAATAATTTACAGTTCCCCATTCCTAATTCTACATTCCTAATTGTTAAAAGGAGGTGTGACCTTTGGCAGCACCTAAAAGGAAACTTAGCAAGTCGAGACGCGACAGGCGGCGTGCGAATTGGAAGTTGGAAGCTCCGAACTACGTAAAATGTCCGAGATGCCATGAACCTAAACTCCCACACCATGTGTGCCTGGAATGCGGTTACTATGACGGACGCGAAGTCATTGAAACGGCTTGAGGATACGGAAACAATTTGGCAGGCATTGAACACCTGCCTATTTTTTTTGCAGACTGAATTTTTTTTGGGGGCGCGAACACGTGAAAATAGCAGTCGACGCCATGGGCGGTGACAGAGCACCGGCGGAAATCATCAAAGGTGCGATTCAAGCAGTACAAAAATATTCGTGCGAAGTTGTCTTGGTCGGCGACGCGGAAAAAATTCGCGCCATATTGAACGACGAGACCGACGGCCAAATTTTACCGATAACGATTCGACATGCGGACGAGGTTATTCAAATGGGCGAACACCCCGCCGACGCCGTTCGCACAAAAAAAAATTCGTCCATAGTCGTGGCGACAACTCTTGTCCGTGACGGCGAATGCGACGCGGTACTTTCTGCCGGTTCCACGGGCGCGGCGGTGGCGGCGGCTCAACTTGTCTTGAAACGAATTCACGGCATAGCTCGCCCCGCGATTGCCACGCCGATACCTACACCCAACGGCACGACGCTTTTGCTCGACAGCTGTGCCAACGTCGACAGCAAGCCCGAACATTTGATTCAAAGCGGCATAATGGGTTCGCTTTACGCCGAGCACGTGCTGAAAATAAAAAATCCTTCCGTCGCACTGCTCAACATCGGCGAGGAGGATACCAAGGGCAACGAGCTTGTCAAGGAAACTTATCAACTGTTCAAGAAATTGTCGACGATAAATTTTGCGGGCAACGCCGAAGGTCGCGACATTCCCCGCGGCAAATTCGACGTGGTAGTTTGTGACGGCTTCGTCGGCAATGTTGTACTCAAATTCGGCGAAGGCCTTGCGCGGACGATTATGGAGTTGCTTACCGACGAATTGACTGCCAACGGCGGCGCACAACTTTTGGGCAGGAAGCTGATTGCCTCGACTTTCCGCAACATGTATAAGCGGCTGGATGTTTCCGAAAACGGTGGTGCACCTCTCTTGGGCGTGAACGGTTACTGCGTAATCAGTCACGGCTCGTCGGACGCGAAGGCAATTTGCTCGGCCATCGGCATTACGTGCGACTATGTCGGCGGCAAAGTCTTCGACCGAATCCGAGATGCACTCGATAATTAAAGTCAACACGTTTTGGTTAGTTAGGAGTTGTACGAAAAATTTAACTCCTAACTGATAGAATTAAACCAATATTGACAAATGGGGCGGATTCGTATAATTTATGCGCAATCACAGGCAGACAGCCGAGCGGGCTCGACCGCTGAGGAGGAGAGATTTAATGTTTGAAAATAACGCCATCTGTAAGTTGCTGAAAATCCAATATCCGATATTTCAAGGCGGCATGGCGTGGATAGGTACTGCAGAGCTGTCCTCGGCTGTGTCGAACGCGGGCGGTCTGGGACTTATCGGCGCGGGACACATGCCCCCCGATATTTTGCGCAAAGAAATTCTCAAGTGCAAATCTTGGACGGACAAACCTTTCGGCGTGAATATCATGCTGATGTCGCCGTTCGTCAAAGAAGTCATGCAGGTCGTCGTCGAAGAGCGCGTGCCGGTCGTCACAACGGGCGCGGGCAATCCCGGCGAATACGTTCCCGCACTTAAAGAAATCGGCACAAAAGTTATACCCGTCGTGGCCAGCGTCGCCCTTGCCAAACGCCTGGTCAAAAGCGGTGCCGACGCCGTCATTGCCGAGGGGTGCGAATCGGGCGGACATATCGGCGAAATTTCCACAATGCCGCTCGTGCCCCAGGTCGTCGACGCGGTGGACGTGCCTGTCATAGCCGCCGGCGGTTTCGCGGACTCACGCGGAATTGTCGCCGCTTTCGCGCTCGGTGCCAGCGCAATTCAGATGGGCACGCGTTTCGTCCTCAGCAAAGAATGCATCGCTCACCCGAATTATAAAAACCTCGTGCTCAAGGCAAAAGACCGCTCCACGGTCGTCACCGGCAGAACGACCGGTCACCCCGCACGCGTCATCGCCAACAAACTCACGCGCACTTATCTGGAAATGGAAGCTAAAGGCGCGTCGGTCGAAGAACTCGAAAAACTCGGCGAAGGTGCACTGCACAAAGCTACACACGGTGGCGACGTCGAAAACGGCTCGGTTATGATCGGTCAAATCTCCGGCATGCTCGACGACATCAAGTCCGTTAAAGAAATTATCGACGACATCGTAAACGGCATCGCGCCCGTCGTCACGAACGTTCAACGCAATTATGTATAAAAAATTTTTTTCGGAAGTGGTTGGCGACGCGCAGTTAATCAAATCGCCAATCGCTTTTCTGTTTTGAAGGGAGAGTATCTGATGGGCAAGACGGCTTTCATTTTCCCCGGACAAGGCGCACAGGCTGTCGGCATGGGCAAAGATTTTTATGACAACTTTGACACGGCACGCAGACTTTTCGACGAGGCCGACGACGCGCCCGTCCGCATCGCACACGGGCAGATCGTCGATG
>CAMZDU010000226.1 GCA_947305445.1 uncultured Selenomonadales bacterium | reverse complement strand
TCGACGACTTTCTGCGCAAGCTCGGCAATGCCGGCAATGTCCTCGTCGGTCTCCGTCGGCAAGCCGATCATAAAGTACAGCTTGACGGACTTCCAGCCTTTGGCGAAAGCGGCGGCGCACGCGTCGAGCAAATTTTTTTCGGTGACGTTCTTGTTTATCACGTCGCGCAAGCGTTGCGTACCGGCCTCCGGCGCGAAGGTCAGCCCGCTTTTGCGCACGGTCTGAACTTTTTCGGCGAGATCAATCGAGAAGCTGTCGATCCTCAAGCTCGGCAGAGAGAAGCTGACTTTTTCGTTGCGGAAGTCGCGCTGCAGGTCGTCAATCAGTCGCGGCAGGCAGGAGTAGTCGGCACTGCTAAGCGACGTCAGCGAAATTTCGTCCCAGCCGCTCGAATCAATCAGCCGCCGAGCAATTCCGCGCAAAGTTTCCGGCTTGCGCTCGCGGACGGGACGATAAGTCATGCCCGCTTGACAGAACCGACAACCCCTCGAACAGCCGCGGAAAAGTTCAAGCATCGCCCGATCGTGAACGATCTCCATAAACGGCACGACGGGCTTTTCGACGGACGGTGCGGCGTCAAAATTTTTCACGACACGCTTTAAAATTTTTTGCGGAGCGGACGGCTCGCTAATTTTCATTCCGATGAAATTCGCGCCGGAATACAGCGGCTCATAAAAGCTCGGCACGTAAATTCCGTTGACGGTCGACAAATTTTTCAGGAAGCCGCGTCGCCCGCCGACTTTGCCGGAATTTTTCCAGACGGTGAACGCGTCGACGACTTCGCCGAAAATTTCTTCAGCCTCGCCGACGATAAAGAAGTCAAAAAAATCCGCGACAGGTTCGACGTTGTAAACGCACGGGCCGCCGCCGACGACAAACGGCTCGTCGTTGGTGCGGTCAGCGGCTTGCAGATGAATTTGCGCCAAGTCGAGCATGTTGAGGACGTTGGTGTAAATCATCTCGTATTGCAACGAAAAGCCGAGCAGGTCGAAGTCGCGGACGTTGCGTTTCGATTCGAGCGCGAACAGCGGAATATTTTCTTCGCGAAAAAATTTTTCGGCGTCAATCCACGGCGCGTAAACTCGTTCGCAAAGGGTATCGTCGCGGCGGTTGAGTATCGAATACAAAATCGCCAGCCCCAAATTCGACATGCCGACTTCGTACACGTCGGGCAAAGCAAGCACGATTCGGCAGGCGGTCTCGTCGAAATTTTTCGTGACGCTGTTAAATTCGCCGCCGGTATATCGCGCCGGTTTCATAAGCTCAAAAAGTTTTTTCATACGACTTACCTGCCAATCAAATTTGTAAAGTATTGCGCGATTATAACAGAAACTTTCAAGCCGCTCAAGATTCATAAAAATACGTCCACTAAAGCACGGAAAAAATTATAATCGTCTCTTTACATCATCGGCTGAATTTTGGAGAGTGTTTTTGGTTTAGATTTTTTTCTCTTGCAGGAATTATTGTTTTTTAATCAAATTTTGCAGACAAATATCCGCGATAATGCGGTATGAATCAAGATATAAGGAGTTTTCAGTATGATAGTTGTTATGAAGCCCGGCTCCACGTCGGAGAATTTGGCGGCGGTTGTAAAAAAAATTGAGGCGGCCGGATTGCGCACTCACCTTTCACGCGGCGAAGAAGTTACAATCGTCGGTGTAATCGGCGACAAAAAAATTATTGCCAACCTGGAACTGCAGATGATGGCGGGCGTCGACAAAACCGTTCGCATCACGGAGAAATATAAATTGGTCAGCCGCGACTTCCACCCCGAAGACACGATTGTCGACGCGGGCGGTGTGAAAATCGGCGGCAACTCTGTCGTCGTGATGGCCGGTCCTTGCGCAGTCGAAAGTCTTGAGCAACTGCGCGAGGCGGCTCAAGCGGTCAAAGCGTGCGGCGCGAAATTTTTGCGCGGCGGCGCATTCAAGCCGAGGACTTCGCCCTACGACTTCCAAGGACTCGGCGAGGACGGCTTGAAACTTTTGCGGCGCGTTGCCAACGAATTTGACTTGCGCGTCGTGACGGAGATAGTTGACAAGGACGACATAGAAATTTTTTCCGAGTACGCCGATATTTTGCAGGTCGGAGCGCGGAATATGCAAAATTTCCAAATGCTCAAGGCTCTCGGCAAATGCAACAAGCCCGTCCTGCTGAAGCGCGGACTTTCGGCGACAATTTCGGAGTGGCTCAACGCGGCCGAATACATCATGAGCGGCGGCAACGAGCAAGTTATTTTTTGCGAGCGCGGAATCCGAACATACGAAACTTTCACACGCAACACGCTTGACTTGTCGGCGGTGGCGGCGGTTAAAGAACTCAGTCACCTGCCGATAGTCGTTGACCCTTCGCACGGAACAGGTCGTTGGAAAATGGTTGCGCCCATGGCTCGTGCGGCGATTGCGGCCGGCGCGGACGGCTTGATAATCGAAGTACACCCGCATCCCGAAAAAGCACTCTCGGACGGCGACCAATCACTTACGCCCGAAGCTTTCCGCGAACTCATGAGCAACCTCGACGGCATAGCAAAAGTTATGGGGCGTTCGATATGATGAAACTTGCGATTATTGGCGTTGGGTTAATCGGCGGCTCGCTCGGTCTTTGCCTTAAAGACAAACTCGGCGAAAAAATTTTTATAACGGGCTTGTGTCGCTCTGAAAAATCAATGCGTCGGGCTGAAGAACTCGGCGCGGTCGATTTAGCCAGTTCAGACCTCGAAAAAGTCGTCGGCGACGCGGATATTGTTTACCTTAGCCCGCCCGTTTTGCAGATTGTCCCGATGGTAGAAAAAATTCTGCCGTATCTCAAGCCCGGAGCAATCCTTACCGACGCGGGAAGCACGAAGCAATTTATTTGGCAGGAGCTGAAAAAAATTCTTCCGCCGGAAATTTTTTACATAGCGGGACACCCGATGACAGGGCGCGAAAAATCCGGCGTCGAAGCGGCGGACAAAAATCTTTTTCGCGGCAAAGCCTACGTAATCGTCAAAGACACCGGCGAGCCGCCCGAAGTCCGAGAAAAACTTATGAGTGTCCTGCGATTGACCGAGGCAAATTTTTTAGAGATTGAGCTTGACAAACACGACCGTTGCGCCTCGATTATCAGTCATGTTCCGCACTTGGCGGCGGCGGCTCTCGTCACGCTGCTAAACGACGCGGGGGACGACCTCGACTCGTGCTTGAAACTTATCGGCGGCGGCTTCAAGGACACGACGCGAATTGCCAGCTCGAACGCCGATATGTGGGCGGATATTTGCATGACG
>CAMZDU010000225.1 GCA_947305445.1 uncultured Selenomonadales bacterium | reverse complement strand
GTTCGACGTGCCCTCTGTCGGCGGCAACACCGTCTGCACCGTCACCAAGAACGATGTTTTGCTGAACCGTGAGCCGAAGCTGGAACTTCGACAGAAACGCATTCGCAAATCTTCCGGCGGATAAGTCGTTCGTTTTCTCGTTCCAAAAAACGACGAAGGAGGTTTTTTTCATGGCTGAAAAAGTTACTCTGCCGCTTGTGCCGCTAAGAGGAATTGTCGTATTCCCGAACATGATTATGCATCTTGACGTCGGGCGCGACACTTCGGTTAACGCTCTGGAAGCGGCAATGGTCACTAATCGGCGGATTTTCCTCGTGGCACAGATGGACACGGACAACGATTCGCCCGTCGAAGAAGACCTTTACGAAGTCGGCACAATTTCCGAGATTCGCCAGATAATTAAACTGCCCGACGGCAATGTTCGCGTGCTCGTCGAGGGAGTTAATCGCGGCATCATGCGCGAGTACCGCGAAGCCGAAAAGGGAAATTACATTGAAGTCGTTGTCGAAGTTCACGAGGACACCTGGGAAGACACCATGGAGACCGAAGCCCTTGTGCGCGGCGTCGTTCACGAGTTCGAGGAGTGGGTCAAACTGAGCAAGCGTATTCCGTCTGAAACTTTCGTCGCCGTGACGATTCTTGAAGATTTCGGGCGGCTCGCGGATTTGATTGCCAGTCACCTGAATTTGAAACTCGATTCAAAGCAGGAGATTCTCAGCTGTCTGCGCGTGGAGGAGCGGCTCGAAAAACTCTACATCATTTTGGCACGCGAGCTGGAAGTTCTGCAAATGGAATTTCAAATAAACAAGCGCGTCCGCAATCAAATCGAAAAAATTCAAAAAGACCACTATTTGCGCGAACAACTAAAAGCCATTCACAAAGAACTCGGCGAGGAAGAAGACGTTGCCGAAGAAACTTCCGGCTATCGCAAGCGGCTGGAGGAAGGCGATTATCCCGCCGAAGTCGTCACGATTGTCGACAAGGAGCTTAAGCGGCTTGAGCGTCTTCCGTCAATGGCCTCCGAGGGCAATGTCATTCGCACGTATATTGATTGGCTTATGGACTTGCCGTGGAAAATTTCGACTGATGATGCAATGGACATCGTTGAGGCCGCCAAAATTCTTGACGCGGATCATTACGGCCTAGAAAAAGTCAAAGAGCGCATATTGGATTTTCTTGCCGTCAAAGCTTTGACTAAAGATAAACCCGCGCCGATTCTGTGCTTGGTCGGACCGCCGGGCGTGGGCAAAACTTCTCTGGCCTCGTCCGTTGCCAAAGCCATGGGACGCAAGTTCATTCGGGCAAGTCTCGGCGGAATACGTGACGAAGCCGAAATTCGCGGGCACAGACGAACTTACGTCGGCGCAATGCCCGGACGAATCATTGAAGGGCTTAAAAAAGTCGGCGCGAACAATCCGGTTTTTCTGCTCGATGAAGTTGACAAACTCGGCAAGGACGGCTACGCGGGCGACCCTTCCGCCGCGCTGTTGGAAGTGCTCGACCCCGCGCAAAACAATTCGTTCACAGACCATTACATTGACACGCCGTTTGATTTGTCTAAAGTGCTGTGGATTGTCACCGCGAACAACCTGGGCACCGTGCCGAAGCCTCTGCGCGACCGCATGGAAGTTATTACGTTGTCGAGTTACACCGAGAACGAAAAATTTGAGATTGCCCGCCGCTATCTGACCAAACGCCAGAAAGAAGAGAACGGCCTCAACGGCGGCGACGTTGTTTTTGCAAAGGGCGTCCTGCAGGAAATTATCGCCGAGTACACGCGTGAATCCGGCGTCCGCGAATTGGAGCGGCTAATCGGTCGCGCCTGCCGGAAGGCGGCTCGCAAAATCGTCGAAGGACACGAAGGTGTCGTCTATATCACGAAAAAAAATCTGCGCGATTTTTTAGGTCGCCCGAAATTTTTGCAGACACGCGCCGAAAAGCAACCGCAAATCGGCGTTTCCACCGGCATGGCCTGGACGGAAGTCGGCGGCGACATTTTGCCCACCGAAGCAATCGTCCTTAAAGGCAACGGCAAACTTTTGCTCACCGGCAAACTCGGCGAAGTCATGCAGGAATCCGCGCAGGCCGGCTTGACTTACATTCGTAGCCGCAGTGATTTAATGCACCTGGCCGACGATTTTTACGAGAAGAACGATATTCATGTTCACGTGCCGGAAGGTGCCGTGCCCAAAGACGGACCGAGCGCGGGCATTACAATGGCTACCGCAATGATTTCCGCGTTGACAAAAAAGAAAGTTCGCTCCGACGTGGCCATGACCGGCGAGATTACATTGCGCGGCAACGTATTGCCAATCGGCGGCCTTAAAGAAAAAGTTCTGGCCGCTTACCGCGAAGGCATGCACACAATTATTTTGCCAAAAGAAAACGCGCCCGACTTGGAAGACATACCCGCCATCGTTCGCGAAAAATTGGAGTTTGTGCCCGTCGAAAACATGGACGAAGTTTTAAAAACCGCGCTCATTCAGTGACGCCGATCGTTTGGCGGGAGCTTGTCCACAAAAAAAATTCCCGATGTTCAAACGAGCAACGGGAAATTTTTTTTCAGCACGACAGAAACTTTCCGACAAATTGACAAGCACCGCCGTACATGATATAAATAAAAAAATTTTAGCGTCGCGCTCTTAATGCCGATAAATTTATTGGTAAAAAATTTTTTTGGAGCGTGATCGAAATGAAAATTTGGGAAGTCACAAATCCTGTGACGAGTTTCGACAAGAACGCGTCGCAGTCTTCATACAAGGGCGGCTCGACCGTTGCTTCGGAGTATTCCAAAATCCTCGCCGAAAAAATTTCTAACATCAAGTCCGACGTTCGGCAGATGGAGGAGGTTCGTGACCAACTCGACGAGATAAGTGAACTGCACGAAGAGTTGACCGGCTCCGCCAAAGTCGACGAAGATTCCGGCAACGCCAATCGCGACAGTGACGGCACGTCGATTAACAATGTTACCGAGACGATTAAACGCTTTATGCCTGACGGTTCGATTATGATAACGACTTACGAAGGCTCGAAGATTGTCGAACAAATTCGTCAACGGCCGCACATGGTCTCCGTGCCCGATTACACTGCACCGCCCAAAGCGGACGGCTCCGTTGCCACGAAACTTGAACCGCGACAGGATTTGGATTTGGCGGCATTGCTGATGATGTAGCTCGCCGAAATTTTGTGAGTTTGTTTTAACATCAAGGAGGTTTTCAACATGAGTAACATGGACGTAAGCACCACTTCAAGAGTAGTGTCT
>CAMZDU010000224.1 GCA_947305445.1 uncultured Selenomonadales bacterium | reverse complement strand
GTCAAAATCCACACGGGCACCATTGCGTAGCTGACCTTGCCGACTTCTTTGACAACGGCGGCGTTCTCCAGGTTGCACATGTCGAAGCCCTCTACCGAGTCACGCAGGACGGCAATCGCACTGGCCTCGACGCGTTTATCGGCACGCGGCGCGGAGTCATCGGCTGTCACGTCGTATTTGTCGGCAAGATAGCCCGTCAGATACGCCGCACTGAACGGCACAAGTTCGGAGTAGTTGAACGGCTCGATGCTCTCCATGTAGGCATCTTCCATTTTTTTTGAGCCGTCAACGGGAATGCGCTCGAAACTCATCTTGCCGGCGCGTCGACAATTATAAACGCTCGTCTCGGTGACAACTTCTTGCGGCGTGCTGAATGTGCGAATCTTAGCGGCGCGAAATTCTGCTTGCGCGGTGATTTGCGAATCGAACAGCCAGAAGGGCACATACATCGGTTGAATCGCCTCGACGCGGTTGTTAGCAGTAAAATTGCTCGGCAGAAGCATATGACCCTTGTAAAATTCTTTCAGCGCGGCGACGGCGTCTTGTTTGGTCTTCTTGAACGGAATCACGAAATCGGGCTTAAGCATGCCGTCGAACCGCTTGGGAATCATAGTCGGGTTGCCGCAGTATACGCACTCGGTCGCCATGGTATTTTCGTCGCAGACAAGTTCCGCGCCGCAACTCGAACAGGTGAACGCGTGCAGTGCCTTCGCCTCGTCGTCGGTGAATTGACAGCGATGGTTTCGCCGCTCCGGATCAAAGCGGCGGCCTCGTCGCTGCTCCATTCGGAGCCGGCGTCATCGGTATCCCATTTGGCTTCTTGCGCTTGCGCCGCGTGAACGGCCATTTCCTGTTTGTCGCGGAAAAGTTCTTCAATCGCGCTGACTTCAAATTCCGTGCCGCAGTATTCGCAGGTGACGGTTTTTTTGCCGGGCAAAAAGCTCAGCGGTGCGCCACAATTCGGACACTTATAACTAACCGATGTATCAGCCATTGTCATGCTCCCTTCAGGCTTCGCCAATTAGGAATTATAGTTCGGATACGTTTGTTGAAACTACAACTCAAACGATTCCAAATTCCTAATTGTTAAAACTTCCCGTTACAAAAAATGTTGCGCTCGCTTTGGCGTAAAGTTTGCCTTTCGCGTCGAGTATTTTACATTCGCAGACCATGGTCTTGCGTCCGTCATGCAAAACCGTCGCCTCCGTGAAAACGCGCGGCGTGTCAGTCATTACCGCGTGCATAAACTCAATCGTCAACGAAATCGTCACGACGCGCTTGTTCAACGCCAAACACTTCGCGCCCATTGCCGTATCCGCCATTGTCGTCAAAACTCCGCCGTGCGCCATTGAATAAAGGTTGGCGTGTCGGCTGTCGACGCAAAGTTCCAGACGCGCCTCGCCGTCGTCGGTCGGCACGACTTCTATCTGCAGGAAATCTATAACGGTGTTCGCGTGGTAAAATTCCATAATTTGTTCCTGTGTCGGTTTGCGCAACTCTGTCACTCCCTTTGCGGCGAAATTTTATCACAGGTGCAGGAAAAATCAAAGCCGCCGCGTAAAACATTTGCCGGAGGGATTTCCATGATTAATGTTGCGATTTTGGGCACGGGCAAAATTATTCCCGAAGCCGTCGACGCGATGCAGTCGTCGAAAAAATTTCACGTTATCGCCATTTGGGCGCGACCGCACAGCCGCGACAAGGCCGCCGCGCTCGCCGAACGTTTTCACGTTGAAAAATTCACCACAGACCTTGACGAAATTGCCGACGACCCGACGATTGATTTTGTTTACGTCGGGTTGATTAACGCCGTTCATCACGAGTACGCGAAAAAATTTCTGGCGGCCGGTAAAAATGTTATCGTCGAGAAGCCGTTCACGACTGACACCACGCAAGCTGAAGATTTAATCAACCTCGCAATGAGCAGAAAACTTTATCTGTTCGAGGCAGTGACGAATTTGTACCTGCCGAATTTTTTTGCAATCCGCGATGCCCTGCCGAAGCTCGGCGACATCAAGCTTGTGTTGTGCAATTACTCGCAGTATTCGACGCTTACAAAAATGCTCACGTCGTCGCGCCCGCTTTCGACCCGAAACTTTTCGGCGGCGCACTCAACGACCTCAACGTCTATAATTTAAATTTGGTCGTTGGATTGTTCGGCTTGCCGAAGAAAATTTCTTACGCGGCAAATCGCGGCTGGAACGGCGTTGACACGAGCGGCCTCGTCACGCTGGAGTATGAAAATTTTCTTGCGCAGTGTGTCGCGGCCAAAGATTCGGCAAGCCCATCGTTTTTCAGCATACAGGGCGACGCCGGCTATATTTACTCGTCAAGTCCGCCCAACGAGCTGACTTCGTTTGAGTTAGCACTTAACGGCCGTGAGGTCGAAAAATTTTCGTTGAACAAATTCTCGCACAGAATGATTCACGAGTTTATTAACTTCGGCGAAATTTTTGAGCGCGGCGATTATTCGGCCGTTGAACGCGGGCTTAAAACTTCACTCGACGTGATGAAAGTTCTTGATGCGGCAAAGTCGAATCATTTCTAATCGTCACGACAGCACCGCTGAATTTATCCAAAAATGGCAAGAATAATATGAATCGCCCCTGCAAGTTGCGATTCACTAAAAAAGGTGTAATAATTTCCTCCGAAAGGGGGGAAAAAATGTATTTGACACAAATAAACCTAATTCGCGGGCTGACTAAAGCGCAATATTTTCAACTACGCGAGATGTGCTTTTTCAGCAACTGCCTGTATAACTTTGCTCTCTACAATGTTTGCCAAAAATTTTTCACAGATAAAACCTACTTGTGTTTTGAGAGTAACTACCACGAATGCAAAGACAACGACAACTATAAACTTCTGCAGTCGAACATGGCGCAGCAGACCTTGCGGGCGGTAGATTTTGCCTTTAAGTCGTTTTTCGGCTCAATCGGAAAAGTCAAAAGTGCTCGGCCGCCGCATTACAAGGCAAATTTTCTTCGCGACTTATCAAACGAATCACATTGAAGAGAAATAATCGCGTCAACGATTGCTTGAAGAAAACCGCCCACTATATAATTAATTTTTGCATAGCCAACGACATTGGAACAATTGCCCGTGATTACAATCCCGACTTCAAACGCGGAATCAATCTCGGCAAGAAAATTAATCAGCAGTTCACGCAAATAGCGTTCGGAGCATTGCGTCGGCAGTTACAAAATTTGTCTTCACGTTACGGCATGAATTACGTTGAGCAGGAAGAAAGTTATACAAGCAAAGCGAGCTTTT
>CAMZDU010000223.1 GCA_947305445.1 uncultured Selenomonadales bacterium | reverse complement strand
AGCGGCTTAAAGCTATAACGAGGTTCTCATGAAAATAATCGTATCGGGCGGCGTCACGGGCGGACATATTTACCCCGCGCTATCGCTCATTGACGCAATCAAAAAAAAGCGAGTTGTATTGCTTAGTCCGGCTTGTGCAAGTTTCGACATGTACAGTGACTTCGAGGAGCGCGGCAGAGACTTCAAGCGCATTGTTACGGAGCTTTGACATGGGTTATATTTATTTGGCGTTGGCGATTGTCTTGGAGCTGTGCGGCACGACGTGCATGAAATTATCGAACAGCTTCAGCCAAAAAATTTTTGCGGTGAGCACGTTAGCTTTCTACGGCTTTTGTTTTTATTTCTTCGCGCTATCGCTAAAAAGCGTTCAACTCAACATTGCCTATGCAACGTGGGGCGGATTAGGTGTCGTACTCGCGGCGGCGGTCGCCAAAATTTTTTTCGGCGAGAGCATTTCAACGGCGGGAATAGTAGGAATAATTTTAATCGTCGTTGGCGTGGTGTTGTGTAATTTTTTTGGAGCGAATCACTAAATGAAAATAATCGTATCGGGCGGCGGCACGGGCGGGCACATTTACCCCGCGCTCACGCTCATTGACGCAATCAAATCGAAACGCGCCGACGCCGAATTTCTCTACGTCGGCACACACAGAGGGCTGGAGGCCGACATTGTGCCGAAGGCCGGAATAAATTTCACTGCGCTCAATTTGGAAGGCGGCTTCGAGCGGCGGTTCACGCTGGAAAATATTTCACGCGCCGCCAACGCAATCATGAGTATTAAACGCGCCTCCGACATTGTCCGCAACTTCAAGCCGAGCGCGGTCGTCGGGACGGGCGGCTACGTCTGCGGACCGATTCTCCTTGCCGCAAGCTTGATGAAAATTCCGACGCTCATTCAGGAGCAAAACGCGGTCGCGGGCGTCACCAATAAAATTTTGTCTAAATTCGTCGACAGGATAGCCGTCGGCACACGCGACGCGCTGAAAAATTTTCCGCCGGACAAGACGACTTACACGGGCAATCCGATTCGCAAAGAAGTCCTCGCCGCCAAACGTGAGGACGGTTTGCGCGAATTCAACTTCACCGACGACAAGCCTGTCGTTTTAATCTCCGGCGGCTCCCGCGGCGCACGTTCCATTAACAACGCGATGATTGACGTGTTAAAGTTGGCGGCCGAAAAAAATTCTGCACAATTTCTTCACGTCACGGGCAAGGGAGAATTCGACGCGGTGACGAAAAAATTGTCCGACGTTTTGAACGCGCCGAACATCAGAGTTGTGCCGTATCTTTACAACATGCCGACGGCGATGGCCATGGCCGACTTGGCAATCTTTCGTGCGGGTGCGACGGGCTTGGCGGAGTTGACGGCTCGCGGTGTCCCGGCAATTTTGATCCCATACCCGTTCGCGGCGGAAAATCATCAAGAGTTCAACGCACGAGCATTAGTCGAAGCGGGCGCGGCTCGCATGATTCTCAACCGCAACTTGACGTCGGAAAATTTATCGGAGACACTCGACGAGCTACTGTCTTCGCCGGATGAATTGAAACGCATGGCTCAGGCAAGTTTGTCGCTCGGCAAACCCAACGCCGCAGATGAGATTGCCGACTTGATTTTACAGCTGACAAAATTTATTCGATAGCGTCGTATTAATTTCAAATTCCTAATTGACGAAGCGTCGCACCAGTGCCGAGGATTGCCAAAAAATTTCTGCGGCGGCAGGAAAAATTTTTTCGGCATTGAACAGAAATTTAATAATTCGGCGAAAATTTTTTTTGTGTCTGTAAGTTTTCACCTCGAGGAGGAGGCAACCGATTTTGGAAAAGTCTACAGTAATAGGTCTCGTCGGCGGAATAATCTCCGTCTTCGTCGGTATGATTTTGAAGGGCGCACCGCTCAGCGCACTAAATAACCCCGCCGCGTTTCTTATCATCATCGGCGGCACAATCGCTTGCTTGTTTAACGCTTTCACCATGGAGCAGATGTCGAAGGTGCCGACGCTTTTCAAATTGCTTATGCGCGGCAACGACGAACAGAGCAAGGGCGAACTTGTCAAAACTTTTATCGACTTGTCGCAGTTGGCACGCCGCGAAGGTATTCTGGCACTGGAAAGCCGCGTCGAGGGAATAGAAGACCCGTTCTTCCGCAACGGCTTGAGCATGGTCATTGACGGCATGGATCCCGAATTCGTCGGCGACGTTTTGGACGCGGAGCTGACAATCATGGAACAACGTCACGCCGAGATGCGCTCGATTTTTTCGCAGGCGGGAACTTACGCACCGACGCTGGGCGTTTTGGGCGCGGTCGTCGGCCTCATCGCGGCACTTGGCAACCTCAACGATATTGATAAGCTCGGTCACTCGATCGCGGCGGCGTTCGTTGCCACGATTCTGGGTATCTTCACCGGTTACGTGCTCTGGCTCCCGTTCGCCAACAAACTCAAAATCAAATCCGAAAACGAAGTCAGTCACAAGCGCATGATTATGGAAGGCATTCTTTCGTTGCAGGCGGGCGATTCCCCGACGCAAATCGAATCAAAGCTGATGATTTACATTCCGCAAGGCGAGCGCGAAGCCGTAAACAAGGAGTGATTTAATTGGCACGCAAGAAGCACGCTAAAAAACACGAAGAAGAAGCCAGCGAGGCTTGGCTCCTTCCCTACTCCGACTTGATGACGCTTTTGTTGGCTTTGTTTATATGTCTGTTTGCCATTTCGCAGACCGACCAGACAAAACTTGTTCAGATGGCGCAGGCATTCACCGCGGCTTTTAACATGGGCGGTCCGTCGTTCTTCGACAAAGCCGGCCCCAGTAACAGCATGCAACGCGAAATCGTCACCTCCGAAGATCAAGGCAACGCCGCTTACTTGCAGGAAAATCAACAGCTCCAGGACTTGCAGCAGAAGCTTGAAGAATACATTCAGCAGAACAATTTGCAGGACGAGTTGTCGACGCAACTGGAAGAAGAAGGCCTCATGATTCGCATTAAGGAGAAAGCACTGTTTCCGTCGGGTTCCCGAATCACAGCGCATCGGCCCGATTGTCGCCGGACTTTTGGCGGAGGTGCCCGAACGAGTTTTAATCTCCGGCCACACAGACACCGACCCGATAAATACGCCGCAGTTCCCGTCAAACTGGGAGCTCAGCTCCGTGCGCGCAATGACCTTCATGAAATATCTGTTGTCGATTAACGGCAACCTGAACCCCGCCAGATTTTCGGCAATCGGTTACGGCGAGTATCGACCCATTGCCATGAACGACACCGCCGAAAATAAACAGAGG
>CAMZDU010000222.1 GCA_947305445.1 uncultured Selenomonadales bacterium | reverse complement strand
GTTCAAATCTTGGATCGCACTCGAAGGTTCTTTGCCACGGCAAATACGCCCGCAAATTTTCCAGTCGCCAACGATTCGGCAAGCGCAAATTTTCGGCGGCAAAAGCGGTCAGTCGCTCGTTGAGGAGTTGTTCCAGCGGCGGAAGTTTTTCCTCCAAATTCATCGGGGTACCGTTGCCGGCAAGGCCGTAGCTCGCGCCGACAATCTCTTTACGAATGTTCGCTTGATAAGCCCACTCGTCCAGGTAGCGTGTCGTTAAAAGTTCGGCAACGTCTTCGTCGGTCATAAACTTCGTCAGAATGCCCGCACCGACTAAAAAGCCCGTCGTATTCGTCGCGGTGTTCCAGCCGCCGTAAGCGCGAATTTTATATTGTAAGTCGTCGCGCTTGAGTTGAGTCATCAACGCATTGTCCGCGCCGTTGCAGAAGGAAATATCGGCGATTGCGACGGGATACCCTGCCGACAAAAATTTTTTCACCGGCTCCATGAAAGTTTTGAGGTCGCCGCGCAATTTGGTTTTGTTTTTGTCGGAGGAGGCCTCGAAAGTTTTGCCGTTGTTGCGGGTGTTGACGGCAAGGACAAGGTCGGCTCGCTCGTGCGCGGAAATTTTAAGACCGCCCGCCGCAATTATCGCCGCGTCAATCGAAATGCCGATCGGCTCGTTGCAATAGGTCGGGAAAGTTTGCGCACCCTTGCCGGCGTTGTACATCACGGAGACAAAAGGCATTTGGTCTCGGTCAATGTTAATGGCGCGGGCAATCATCAGCATGCCCAATTCGTCCGCGCCCGACGTAACTTGAATTACGGTCTTGCCCATGTCAGAAGCCAATTCGGTCAAGCGGCGACTTTCGCGGTGAGTTTGACTGAACATCGCGCTGTCGTCGCAACCGAGCAAAAAATAATCGAAGACGCCTTCGCGGGTGTACTCGATAAAAAGTTCGTTGACATCGGAATTTTTTGCGCGACGTTTAAACCAGTCGTCGAGATACTCCGCGGGAATTTCGGCTTCCAATTTTTTCAGAGCGCGACGATCTTTGCCGGTCAGAAGTCCCATTTCCTGCTTGTCGATAAGCGCGGTGTACTGAAAAATTTTCGCACCGTGAGTTTCGTAGTAGGGAACTTCGCCCTTGAAATTGTAGCTCGGCGTGCGCATGACGGTGCCTATCGCATAAATCGGCAGGTACGGAAAAGTTTCGTGGAGAGTTTTAAATCGGCTTGCGCGTTCCAAAATCGTTTGCGCGTCCAAACTGTGCACACGCGAGGCGACGAGACTGCCGTAAATCAGCGAATCGGTCGACAAGACAGCGTAGCTCGCGTGCGGTGCATTTTCGTACAACCTTCGGGTTCGCCGCGATTTATGCGCGTGCCCAAAAATTCTGCCGGCGGCGTCAAAATTTCGTAGCCGAGCTTTTCGGCAACCTGTTCCACTTGGTAGAGATTGCACGGGCGGCTGTCTATCGGCACGTACAAAATTTTTTTCGTCTGCGCATGTGCGACCGTCGTCGCCGTCAACAGCAAACAAAGCATCGTCAATAAAAATGTTCGTATCATAATTGCTACCTCCGATTAAAAAATTTCATAAAGTTTCCGTGCATTGGCCGTGGTGTAGTCGGCGACTTCCTCTAAATTTTCGCCGCGCAACTCCGCCAATTTTTTTGCGACTTCGACGACGTAAGCCGGCTCGTTGCGTTTGCCTCTGTGAGGAGTCGGCGCAAGATAGGGCGCGTCCGTTTCAATCAAAATTCTGTCACGCGGCGCGGCCTTGACGACTTCGGGCAACTTCGCGGAATTTTTAAACGTCAAAGGTCCGTCGACGCCTATCAGCCAACCGAGTTTGAAAACTTCCCGCGCCGTCTCCAAACTGCCCGAATAACAATGCAACACGCCGCGCAAGTCCCGCGCCTCCGTCTGCAAAATTTTCAGCGTGTCGGCATGCGCGTCGCGGTCGTGAACACATACCGGCAACTTCAGCTGACGAGCCAAGTCGAGTTGCGCGATAAAAATTTTCTGCTGGAGCAGTCGTCGTGCCGAATCCTTCTCCCAATGATAATCCAGACCGATCTCGCCGATTGCGACAACTTTTTTTTCTGCGGCAAGCTCGGCCAGGCGTGCGCAGGTGTTCGCGTCGAAGTCGTCAATTTCTTCGGGGTGGATGCCGACGCCCGCGTACAGTTCAGAAAAATTTTTCGCCAGCTCGGTGACGGCGATTGAACTTTGCAACGTGCTGCCGAAATTTATAATCCGTTCGACGCCCGCAACTTTGGCGCGTGCCAGAACGTCGGCGCGGTCGTCGGAAAAATTTTCGTCCTCTAAGTGACAGTGCGTGTCAATTAACATATCAAACCTCCACAAAATTTTTATGCCAAATTAAATTTTTGCCAGTCTACCAGAGCGCGAAGTCTTTTGCAAAAATTTTTGTCGAAAAAAATTTTTTCGGCGGGCAAAAAAAAATGCGGGCAATCTTCGTCGAATACCCGCGCTGAAAAAAAATTATGCGTCGTCGCAATTTACAACTGACTTTCAATCGTGCCGATTATTTCTCCGCGATGATTCTTTAACACGGGCGGGAAACGCCTGTCGAGTTCGGCGGCTTCATCTTTGGTGAGCAAGTCGAGATGTTTAAGCAGAGCAATCGTCATGGGCGTGACGGCCGAGAAACTACCGTCCTCAACTTTAAACGTGATACCTAAGTCGCCGTCGACAACGGCCATGCAGAAGACCGCGTCCGAGCCGATTTTTGCGATAATGCGTCCGCCGGTGACTTCGGGAACGGCTTCATCAATTCGGCCGGTGCCCGCGACAATCTGCGGATAATTTTTCATTGCGTCGCGGATTTTGGTCGCGGCCTGTTCGTAATCGCCCCAGTCGCTGATTTTCGGCGTGGAAAGTCGAGCGTAAGCCAGCGACATATTATAAATCGGCAAATAGAACACGGGCACGCCGCAGCCGTCAATGCCAATCTCCAACTTGTCTTCTTCCATGCGCGAGGCCATCGCCACGTGACGGAAGATAACTTTCTGCGCGGGGTGTTCCGGACGAATGTAACCCGACACGTCGACGCCGAGCATCATCGCCAGCGCGATTATCTGCGCATGTTTGCCGGAGCATTGATTATGAACCGCGGTAACAGGCTCGCCCGACAGCAACAACTTTTTAAAAGCTTTGCCGTTCAAAGGACGCAGAACGCCGCAATCAAGAACCGATTCGTCGAGGCCGAGCTTTGCCAAAATTCCGCGAACAAGTGCGACGTGATTTTCTTCGCCGCTGTGACTCGATACG
>CAMZDU010000221.1 GCA_947305445.1 uncultured Selenomonadales bacterium | reverse complement strand
CAAAAATTTTTTCGGAGGTCAGGCAATGGAATTTCACTTCGCGTGGCTCGGTACGCTGATTAACGTGACGGGGCTAATCGTCGGCGACGATCAACGTGCTGAATCGCTTGTTTATGGAGGTAAGATATTGTGACAAAAATTATTTTCGTGTGCTTCGGGAACATCTGCCGCTCGCCCATGGCCGAATTCGTGATGAAACATTTGGTTGCGCGGGCGGGTCTTGAAAAAAATTTTTTGATTGAGTCGGCGGGTTGTCATCCGTCAGTCGGCACGCCCATATCTTACGGCACGTCTCACGAGTTGCGTCAAAATAATATTCCGTTCACGCGGCGCACTTCAAAACGTTTGCTTGAGAGCGATTACGCACGTTTTGATTACATTGTCGGGCTTGACAGCTCGAATGTTGCGGACATGAAAAATTTTTTCGGCGGCGACCCCGACGGGAAAATTTTTCTGCTTATGGAATTTGCCGACGAGCAACGCGATGTTGCCGACCCGTGGTACACCGACGACTATGCCGCAACTTATCGGGACGTGCTTATCGGTTGTTCGGCTCTGCTTAAAAAATTTTCTGAGCAATGAACGGCTGTTGCAAAAATTTTAACGACGCCAAAAAAAAATTTCCGACCGAATCGTTAACCGACTGTCGGAAATTTTTTTTATGAGTTGTCGTCATTTCATGAAGACGCGAACCAAATCATTTTTCGTGGCGAAGAGCATCAACATCAGCAACAGCGCGATGCCGACGCGTTGAGTGTAAGCGACCGCTTTCGAGCCGAGCGGTTTGCCTCTTACGGCTTCGATAAAAAGATTTACGAAGTGGCCGCCGTCAAGTACGGGCACGGGCAACAAGTTCACTATGCCCAGGTTGATTGACAGCAACGCGGCGAAGTTCAGCAACGGAATAAAACCACGCTCGGCGACCTGGCCGGACATTTGCACGATACCGATAGGCCCGGCAAGGTGTTCGGTCTGTTGTGGGTCTTTGAACAAATTGGCGATTGCCTCAATCATTGCAACGGTAATTTCTTTCGTGTGGTCGACCGCCAGAGTAAATGCTTCGGGCCCGGACTTTGATTCGTAGACAATGGAACTTTGCACGCCGACAAGTGCACGCTTCTCCTTGTCGTTGTATTCGGGTGTGACGGTGACGGTGTTGACTTGCTCGCCGCGTTTGTATTCGAGACGAAGGTCTTGACCAGGTGAGACGCGTTTCAATTTGTCGGTGAAGTCAGTCCACGTTGCGACCGCTTGTCCGTCGACGCTTAGAATTAAATCGCCCGCCTGAAGGCCTGCTCTCTCCGCGGACATCTCGGCAATCACGTCACCGATAATGGGGTCAGGCGCGGGCTTAGCCATGCCGAGCGTCGCATAAATCGTGAAGAACAAAATTATCGGCAGGACGAAATTCATCGTCGCGCCCGCCAAAATTACAATCATTCTCGACAGCACGGGTTTTTCGCAAAAGCCGCGCTCGCCCGCCGTGTTGGTGTCGGGATCCATGCCGGCAATGTCGTTGAAGCCGCCCAGCGGTACCGCTCGCAATGAATAGACGGTCTCGCCGTGTTTGCGGCTGATAAGTTTGGGGCCGAAGCCGATTGCGAATTCGTCGACGCGCATGCCCGTCATCTTCGCGGTGATAAAGTGTCCGAACTCGTGCACGAGAACCAACAGCCCGAAGACGAAGACTGCCGCCGCTATCGTTAAAATCAATCAAATTTCCTCCTCGATGAATTCTTCGGACAGTCGACGAGCCTCCGCGTCCTCCGCAATTAAATCGTCAAGCGTCGGATTTTGCATGACGGGTCGCCGCCACATTGCGTTATCAATCACGGCGTAAATGTCCAGGAATTTTATTCGCCCGCGCAGAAATTCACGGACTGCGACTTCATTTGCCGCGTTGAAGGCGCAAGGTAACGTTCCGCCCTCTTTACCAGCCTCGTAAGCAAACTTCAGCCCCAAAAAAGTTTCAACGTCGGGCTTTTCAAATGTCAGCGAGTTTATCTGCCAAAAGTCAAGTTTCTTGACGGGCGAAGGCAATCTGCGCGGGTAAGTCAGCGCGTACTGAATCGGCAGGCGCATATCGGGCGCGGCAAGTTGCGCGATTATCGAGCCGTCGCAAAACTCAATCATCGAATGAACAATGCTTTGCGGGTGGACGACGACTTGAATTTGCTCGTAGTCGACACCGTATAAAAATTTCGCCTCAATGACTTCAAGCCCTTTGTTGACGAGCGTCGCGCTGTCGACGGTGATTTTCTTGCCCATATTCCACGTCGGGTGCGCAAGGACTTCGTTGACCGTGACGTTGCGCAGGTCGTCGTAAGTCTTGCCGCGGAAAGGACCGCCCGAAGCCGTCAGCAGAAGTTTTTCAATCGTGCGCGAGTCTTCGCCCTGCAGACACTGGAAAAACGCGCCGTGCTCGCTGTCGACGGGCAAAATCTTCACGCCGCGAGCTTTGGCAAGTTTCGTGACGAGTTCGCCCGCAACGACCAAAGTTTCTTTGTTGGCGAGCGCGATATTTTTTCCGCAGTCAATGGCTTTAAGCGTCGGCTCCAGACCCGCAAAGCCGCTCATGGACGTCAAAACAATTTCCGCGTCGCCGAAGCCCGCTGCCTCCACAAACGCACGACGTCCGCCGGCAAGTTCCGTGTCGGGAAAATTTTTTTCGCGCAAAATTTTGTAAGCCGACTCGTCGGCCAGAACCGCCAGCTTCGGACGAAACTCTTCGACTTGCCGCGCAAACAGCTCGACATTGGAGTTGGCGGCCAAAACTTCCACGGAAAATTCTTCGGGCAGGTGGCGCACCACGTCAAGAGCTTGCGTGCCGATTGAGCCGGTCGAGCCGAGTATTGCAATTTTTTTCATTCCTAACTCCTAACTGCCTTCATGCTATTCCCGATAAAATTACGAAGTAGTAGAACGCGGGCGCGGTGAAAAGTATGCTGTCGAATCTGTCGAGCGCACCGCCGTGACCGGGCAGGAAGATACCCGAATCTTTTATGCCGGCGAAACGTTTGAGCACCGATTCGACCAAATCACCGAGCGTCGCCGCGATTGCCAAAATAAATCCCGCGACCGCCATCTTGACGAACGGCAAACCGAAAATAAATGTGCCGACGATAATCGCCGTCAGAATCGTGCCGAAAATTGAGCCGAAGAAACCTTCGACGGTTTTTCCGGGACTGATTGTCGAAGCCAGCTTGTGCGAACCGAATGCCGAGCCGACGAAGTAAGCAAAAGTATCGCTCGCCCAAGTGCACGCGAAGAGCACCCATACCAG
>CAMZDU010000220.1 GCA_947305445.1 uncultured Selenomonadales bacterium | reverse complement strand
AGCCGACGACCTTCAAACCAAGCCCGCGCAGTTGCTTTAGCGTTTGGGCGACGTTGGTGACTTGAGCGACTTTGACGTATTCGGCCGCGCCCGCCGAAGTTTTGAAGACTGTCGCGTTAAGTTGGACACTGCGCCGCTTGGGGATTATCACGCCGTGCACGCCGACCGCTTCCGCCGTGCGAAGGATTGCGCCGAAATTTTGCGGGTCTTCAATCTCGTCGAGCAGGAGCAGAAACGGCAATTCGTTTTTGTCGGCAGCTGACTTCAAAATTTCTTCGACTGTCGAATAATTTATTGCCGCCGCCAAAGCAACGACTCCTTGATGACGACCGCCGCAGAGTTTGTCGAGTTTGTCGCGTCGCGTGAATTCTACAACAACGCCCGCAGTTTTAGCAAGGGCAAAAATTTTTTGCACGGAGCCGTCGCGACTGCCTTCGGCCATGAAAATTTTGTTGACGCTGCGCCCGGACTTCAAAAGCTCGGTGACGGCGTTGCGTCCGAAAATTATGTTGTCGTCCACGTTAATTTCTCCGAATTATTTTTTTGGAACGGCGACAAGCCACGGTTGATTGCGTTCGTTTTCCGGCAAGATGTTATGGTCGAACCACATAGAAAAAAATCTGTCGAGGCTTTCAATCGCGTAGCCGTCCTGATTGTGGTCGCTCGTGTCGAAAGGGTCAGCGAAGATTAACACGTCGTCGTAAAGATTTTTCGTGCCGAGCGTGTCAAGGCCGATTATAACCCGCCAGTGCCCGCCGAATTAGATCGGAAGAGCGTCGTGTAGGGAAAGAGCGTTCTCGACCAAAATCGGTTTGCCCGCCGAAAGATTTTCCATGACAAATTTTTGAAACGCAACCTCGTCCTCAAGCGGCGGTGTGTCCAAACTGCTTTTAACGTCCCAGCCAAGCTCGCGGAAAAATTTCATCATGTTGCCAAGGCTCGTGCCCGCGTACGGTTTAACGTCCATAAGCTTAACCAAAGTCGCCTCGTCGAAGTCGCGGTTGCCGAAGTAACGGAGCACAGTCAGCGCGGCGGCGGGTCCGCAACTGTAGTCGGTGAGCTGTTGGCAGGTCGGGTAGTTCGCCAAAATAATTCTGTCGCCGTTTGAAGTCATCGCTCCGAAGTCCGGACGCGTGTAATAAATCGAGTCAGCGTGATTGATGTCGGCGGGCGCGGCCGTCGCTCCGTACGAGTCGGGGTCGTAACTTTCGGCGAGCGGAAAAATTTTTTCAGCACAAGCATTGGCAATAATCAGAGACGTCAAAATCAGCGCGACCGTAAAAAATTTTTTCATTGCGTTATCTCCTCGAAAGCAACGTTAAAAGCCAGCTCGCATATCTCGTCGAGCCGCGTGAAATTTTTTCGCAGAAATAAATCTCCCAACAGAGCTTCAAAGCCGGTGCTCGCGTGATACTCGGCGACGGTAGCTTTGCGCGGCGTGTGACTTTTGGCGTTGCGGCCTCGTCGGAAGATGTCGCGCTCGTCGTTGGACAAAAAATTTTCTATTGCGTGATAAGTTTTCGCTTGCGCGGTCGCCGAAACGATTTGCGCACTCAAATTGTGCAGACGCGTGACATTTCGCGTGACCTGTAGAAGGCGCGTGCGAATGTACAAATGGAAATACGCGTCACCGATGTGCGCCAAAATCAGCGGCGATAAAGTTTTTATCTCGTCGGCAGGAAAGTTCAGACGAGTTTCCATGTTGCGCCTTGCGGAGTGTCCTCGACGACAATGCCGGCCGCTTTCAGCTCGTCACGGATTTTGTCGGCCGCCGACCAATTTTTAGAGGCGCGTGCGTCCTGGCGAAGGGAGAGGATAATTTTCATCAGCGCGTTGACAAGTTCGGGCGCGGCGTCGGATTTTTCGTCAGATTGTTCAACGGGCACGGGCTGTTCAAAAATTCCGATAATGCCGGCCATCTCCATATAAATTTCTTGGACGCGCAAAAGTATGCCGCCGTCAATCGTCACGGGCAAAATTTTTCCCGCGGCAAACTCGTCGTAATAGTCGCTGATTTCCCGCGCAAGCTCGAACATGTGAGTAATTGCAAGCGCGGTGTTAAAGTCGTCTTCCATTGCCGCGTAAAAATTCGACAGGAGCCGCTCGCCCTCTTCGACGAGACCGCCCGCACGACTTACCGTTATTGCAAAATTTTTCTCGCCGGTATCTTTGACGAATTCGCCCGCGTGAATTTTTCGCGCCAGCCCGTCAAGTTGCCAGTAAGCTTTTGCCAGCTTGCCGAAAAAGTCTTGAGCATCACGAACGCGCTCTTCGTCGAATTCCAGCGGGTTGCGATAGTGCGTCTGCAAAAGGAGCAAGCGTACGACTTCGCCGGAATACTTCGCCAAAATTTCTTCGACGGTGAAAAAACCTTTCGACGACTGAGCCATCTTCTTATTGGACTTGCTGACTTTCTCGCTACCTTTGGTGATGAAGCCGTTGTGTAGCCAATATTGTGCGAAAGAATTTTCATCGCCTAGCGCGGCCTGCGACTGGGCAATCTCATTTTCGTGGTGCGGGAAAATTAAATCGGAGCCGCCGCCGTGGAAGTCAAACTTCTCGCCCAAAAATTTCAGCGACATGGCAGAGCATTCGATATGCCAACCGGGTCGACCTTTGCCCCACGGACTGTCCCACGAAGGCTCGCCGGGCTTGGCACTCTTCCACAGCGCAAAATCCATCGGGTGATGTTTGCGCTCGTCGACGCTGACGCGTGCGCCGGCAAGCATATCGTCGAGTGTGCGCCGACTGAGTTTGCCGTAATTCGGAATTTTTTCCACGCTGTAAAAAACGTCGCCGCCTTCGAGCACGTAAGCAACGCCTTTGTCGACGAGTGTTTGAATCATTTTAATAATGTCGTCCATTGTCTCGGAGACACGCGGATAAAAATCTGCGCGGCGAACGTTAAGGGCGTCCATGCTCTTGAAATAGGCGGCGATATTTTTTTCGGCAACATCCTTCCACGTGACGCCCAATTCGTTGGCAGTGTTGATGATTTTGTCGTCGACGTCGGTGAAATTTTGGACGTAACGAACTTTGTAACCGAGCTTCGCAAAAAATCGGCGAATCACATCCCACGTGACAAACGGGCGGGCGTTGCCGATATGCGGCGCGTTGTAGGGCGTCACTCCGCAGCAGTAGATACTGACTTCATTTTTTTTGAGCGGCTTGAAAATTTCTTTCGAGCGGCTCATCGTATTGTAAACTTTAATCACAAAATCACTCCTTACATTGCCATGATGAGCGGATAAGATTTAATCTGTGCGTCTTTTTCGTTCGACAAAAATTCCATGCCGTTGACGAAATCTCTGCCAG
>CAMZDU010000219.1 GCA_947305445.1 uncultured Selenomonadales bacterium | reverse complement strand
CTTTCCGGCCGAAGTGTGGGAATGTCAGCTCGACGTCGTAATTTTCGCTCTGCTGGTAATTTTCCGTTGCACCGATTACGTCAAGGGACAATGTTTCGCGCTGTATGTCATGCTGTATGCGGCGGCCAGGTTTGCGCTGGAATTTCTGCGCGGCGACTATACAAATCAAGTCCTCGGCGTGCTCAAGTCCGCGCAAGTGACAAGTGTCGTCGCCTTCACGATTGCCGCGGGAATTTTTATTTGGTTAAGTTTGCGGAAACGTTATCGGGAGTAATAGTTTGCTCAAGCTTTGCGGTTTTAATTTTCGTTATGTATAATTTTAATCGTCGCCTAATGACAACGGCTAAAAAAATTTATAGAATTACCACAACAAAAGTCATTTGCAAGGAAGTGGTTCACATGCTGTTGATCTTGGCGTTAATCGGAATCGCGCTTGACGTTCCGCACGAGATTGTTGGCAGTTTGTTGATAATCTTCCTAGTTAGAGAATTAGCTTGAGTAAAGGCGGTGAACATCATGAAAAAATTTTTTACCGGTTTGGCAATCGCAACGGTATGTTTTACATTTAATTGCGGCCTGACAAATGAGGCACAAGCGGCTTCGCTTGATTCGGCAGTGGAGTCGGGCAATGTGGAGACGCAGGAACTTTACGGCCCGCCCCCTCCGGGTTATGGCCCGCCACCGCCGCCACATGGACACCGTAAACCGCATCCTAGATACATGCCGCCACCGCCGCCACCGTCACGCGGAGACCGTTGGAACAGTGATTATCCGCCCCCTCCGCCACCACCTCCGCCGCCCGGTCACAGGCCGCCGCCGCGCTGGTAACCCGAAATGTAAATTAACAGCGGAACAATGGAAAGTCGGCTTGAGCGCACTTTCCGTTGTTCCTTATTTTGAGGAGGCGCGTACATGAAACTTGCCGCCATGATTTTGGCAACGCTCGCCGTAATAATTTTTTCGGCGGGTCAAATCGAAGCAAGCAACTTGGTCGAACAGGCAAACATTGTCGCGCCAAAACATCGCCGATTCGTGCCGCCGATAAACATTCCGCGACGCGCCCAAACTCCGCGAAGAGATTACGCTCCGCGAAAACCCTCATGTCCGACGCCGCAATATATGCCGAGCAGAGCACGACCGTCCCGCGACGTACGCGGCGGCAAGCAAAAAATTTTTGCACCGCCTCAAGCTCCGCACAGATGAATTTCAGCAAGGAATGACCCCACATGACCAGGTTAGCGAAAAATTTAATATTGGCGACGGCAGCTGTCAGCGCAATATTTTTCGTTGCCCCCGCGTCAGTCGAAGCCATAAATTTCCAACGCGAAAGTATTTGCGTCAAAAAAATTTGTCCGTTCGACACGGACAACCGACAATATCTGGACTTCTGGTCGAAATTTCGCGACACGGTGATGCCCGACCCGGACGAGCCGCAAAATAACAATCCACCCAAAGAAGTTCAACCTCCTCCTCGACCGGCTCGCACTCCAAAACCCGTCCGCAACCCCAAGCCGGCACCGCCTCCGCGTGAAGTCAAACCGAAGCCGGCAGATTAATTTTTAATCACAAAGTCGCGTTGAACACGACCGAAACCGCCTTCGACGCGCAAAAAATAAAATGCCTTCTTCCGATAATCGGCGACGGGATCGTTGCCGGTTTTTTCGTTGTAAGTCAACGTGTTCTCGGCGTGGGCACTCGTAAAGCCGAACAAAATTTTCAGCGGCAAAGTTTTTCCTCGGCGCGGGATTATCGAATCGTCGGCAATGTTCAGCGGGTAATAAGTACCGTTGACTTCAACCAAGAGCATCGGAGCGACTTCATCGACGAATGTTCCTTCGGGCGGCATGGCGAGCGGATAATCGCCGTCGGGCAATGCGACAAGTTTGCCGTCCTTTATGTAGCTGAGCGCGTTTGACGGGAAAATTTCTTCGTGCCAACTGGGCGAAGTGTCAGACTCCGGCCGCAACACGACGACCACCGACAAAAGCAAAAAGATGCCGACCGCCAGAAAATAAAACTTCCGCGAGAATTTGCGAAAGTCCGATTTCTCCGCGTCCAAAATTTTTTGAAGTTCGCGCAACTCTCTCATAACTGCAACGGGAAGTTCGGGCGGTTGGAATGCTCGGTGATGTCTTTGATGATATCCTTTTCGGGCTTGCCCAAAACCCAGCCGAGCGTTTTGATTTCGGAGTGTGTGGCAACTTTTTGCTCGCGCACGTCGCCCGACATGAAGCAAATTTTTTTGTAGTTCTCCAGCGCGAGATTGTAGCGGGCGTTGATTTCCTGCACCGAGCGCAATTTGTTGGGCGGGTTGCGATAACGCTCAAGTGTCTGCAAAATATTTTCGGGTAATTCAGCCATGACAATTCCTCCGCAAAATTTTTTCATCGCCGCAAATTATACAACAGCGCAAAAAAAAAATCTGCCCTTCCGTGTCGACGAGCAGATAATTTTTTTTATGAAAAATTTTTATGCGCGCTCGATGTAATTTCCGGTGCGCGTATCGATTCGCAGGACGTCGCCTTCATTTATGAACAGCGGCACGCGCACGACGTAACCGGTCTCAAGCGTGGCATTTTTGGTTGCGCCGGTAGCGGTGTTGCCTTTGACGGCGGGTTCGCAATCGGTGACTTTAAGCTCGACGCTGTTGGGCAAGTTAATGCCGATAATGCGACCTTTGAACGTCTGCAGGTTGACTTCCATGTTTTCCATTAGGAAGTTGAGCGCGTTGCCGAGTTGATCTTTGTTAAGCTCGATCTGCTCGTAAGTCTCCACGTCCATGAAAGTATACTGCCCGTCGGATTCGTAAAGGAACTGCATTTTGCTGGTGTCGAGGCGAGCGGGCGGCATTTTCTCGTTGGGGTTGAAAGTGCGTTCGACGACCGCTCCAGTCTCGACGTTTTTAATTTTCGTGCGCACGAACGCCGCACCTTTGCCGGGCTTGACGTGCTGGAATTCGACGACTTGCCATGCCGCGCCGTCAATCTCAATCGTTAAACCCGTGCGAAAATCTGTACTTGAAATCATTGGTATCAGTCTCCTTAGTTAATAGTGAATTAGTTTTAGTGCAGTTCAATCAAATTTTTCGGCGAATGTGTCAAAGCTTCGGCACGACCGCTCGTTACCAAAACTGTATCTTCAATTCGCACGCCGCCGAAATTTTCCAAGTAAATGCCAGGCTCGTCGGTGACTATCATGTTTGGCAACAGCGCGTCGCATTTGCTGAGCTTACTCAAGCGCGGCTCCTCATGAATTTCCAAGCCGACGCCGTGACCGAGTCCGTGCACGAAAAAATCTTTCTCGCCGTGTTCGGTGTGATAC
>CAMZDU010000218.1 GCA_947305445.1 uncultured Selenomonadales bacterium | reverse complement strand
GTTGGCTTGAAGTATCAGGAATTAATTTTCGCGTTGCAAAAGTTTTGGGCGGACAAGGGCTGTATCTTGGCCGAACCGTATGACATTGAAAAAGGCGCGGGCACGATGAACCCGTTTACGTTTTTGCGCGTGCTCGGACCGGAGCCGTGGAACGTGGCTTACACCGAACCTTCGCGCAGACCGGCTGACGGTCGCTACGGTGACAACCCCAACCGTCTTTATCAGCATCATCAGCTGCAATTAATCATGAAACCGTCGCCCGACAACATTCAAGAGCTGTATCTGGAATCGCTCGCGGCAATCGGTATCGAGGCCGAAAAACATGACATTCGCTTCGTCGAAGACAACTGGGAGTCGCCGACTTTGGGCGCGTGGGGTCTCGGCTGGGAAGTCTGGCTTGACGGTATGGAGATTACGCAGTTCACATATTTTCAGCAAGTCGGCAGTCAAGACGTCAAGCCCGTCGCCGTGGAGATAACGTACGGTCTCGAACGTCTTGCAATGTACATTCAGGGCGTTGAAAATGTTTACGACGTTGAATGGGCCGACGGCGTCACTTACGGCGATGTTTTTCATCAAAACGAGTTCGAGCAGTCAAGTTACGCCTTCGACTTGAGCGACGAAGATTTGCTTTTCGACCTGTTCGAGAAGTACGAGGCGGAGGCCGTTCGCATTATCAAGCTCGGTTACGTGCACCCCGCATATGATTACGTTTTGAAGTGCTCGCATACGTTTAATTTGCTTGACGCCCGCGGAGCAATCAGCGTCAGCGAGCGCACGGCATTTATCGGGCGCGTTAGGAAGTTGGCTCGCATGTGCGCCGAAGTTTACTTGCAACAGCGCGAAAAACTCGGCTACCCGCTACTGAAGACAATTAAGAATTTGGAGTTAGGAATTAGGAATGAAAATCCTGTAAGCTGTAAGTTGACGGCTGTAAGCTCCACGTTGTTGCTCGAAATCGGCACGGAAGAAATACCCGCGCACGCAATGCCCGCTATCCTCGACCAGCTTAAATCGTTGGCGGAAAAGGCGTTGACCGATTCGCGAATCACCTTCGGCAACGTCCGCACACTCGGCACGCCGCGCAGACTAACTTTGCTCGTCGACGACGTGGCTCCGCGTCAAGCCGACGTGGAAACGGAGCGGCGCGGCCCGTCAGTCAAAATCGCATTTGACGCGGCGGGCAAACCTTCCAAAGCGGCTGTCGGTTTCGCACGCGGGCAAAAGGTAAATCCCGAAGACTTAATCACCCGCGGCGACTACGTTTACGCCGTGATTCGCGAGCAGGGCAAGCCTTCCGCCGAAATTTTTGCGACGCTCCTGCCGAAAATTATTTGCGACCTTAGTTTCCCGAACAACATGCGCTGGGGCAATCTCGACTTCAAGTTCATTCGTCCGCTTCGCTGGATTGTCGCGCTCTTCGGTGACGAAGTGATCCCGTTTGAAGTTGCCGGCGTCACGAGCGGCAGAACTTCACGCGCTCACAGATTTTTATCAACTAAGAATGATTTAAAGCACGGAGAATTTGAAATTAAGACTGCCGCCGATTACGTCGACGACTGCGAGAAAAATTTTGTCATCGTCGACCAAATTCGTCGCCGCGAAATGATTGCCGCGCAAATTAACGAGGTCGCCGCGTCGAAAGGTGGCGTTGCCGAAATTACCGACGACCTGCTCGAAGAGGTTTTGTATCTCGTCGAATATCCAACTGCGCTTGTCGGCTCGTTCGAGGAAAAATATTTGCAACTGCCCGCCGAAGCCGTCGTCACTCCGATGCGCGACCACCAAAGATATTTTCCCGTGAAGACTGCCGACGGAAAGTTAATGCCGCTGTTCGTCACGATTCGCAACGGCGGCAAAGAATATCTCGACATCGTTCAACACGGCAACGAACGCGTGCTTAAAGCTCGGCTGGAGGACGCGCAATTTTTCTTCAACGAAGACCGCAAAAAATCTCTGGCCGCACACCGCGACAAACTCAAGACCGTCGTCTTTCAGGAGGGACTCGGCTCCGTTTATGCCAAGACCGAACGGCTCGTCAAGCTCGTCGAAAAAATTTCCGCGATGCTCGGCCTCGACGCAAGCAACTCTGTCCGTGCGGCAGAACTTTCCAAGGCCGATCTTGTCACGGGCATGGTCACCGAATTTACCGAACTGCAAGGCGTCATGGGACGTGAGTACGCAAAACTTGACGGCGAAGCTGACGAAGTTTGTGCGGCGATTGACGAACATTACATGCCGCGTTTCGCCGGAGACGGTCAGCCGAAAACTACTGCCGGAAAAATTTTAAGCCTGGCCGATAAGATTGATAACATTGTCGCCACGTTCAGCAGAGGTCTTGTTCCGACCGGCTCGCAAGATCCGTTTGCCTTGCGCCGTCAAGCTCTGGGCATTGTGAATTTGTTGACGGGTGCACGCTGGTCGCTGTCGATTAGTGAAGTCGTTGAACTTGCAATGGATTTGCTGAGCATTACCGACACCGTCGGCCGTGACAAAATTCAGCACGAGTTCGCGGACTTCATACGTCTGCGCGTGAAAAATGTTCTCGGCAATTCGACGCGCTACGACGTGATTGACGCTGTGGTTGACGACGTGGACGACGTGTTTGCCGTGACGCTGAAGGCCGCCGCCGTTGAACAGTTCCTGGCCGCGCCCGATGCAACGAAAAATATTCAATCGTTCGTGCGTGTCGGCAATCTCGCTAAAAAAGCAGAGACGACCGAACTTGATGCCGAGCTGTTCACGCTCGACGCGGAGAAAGTTTTGCACGGTGCCTTCGCGGCGGTGAAAGTCGCGGCGGACGAACTCATTGCCAAGCGCGATTTCCTTGGCGCAATCGACGTGTTGAAAAAACTTTCTACGCCGATTGATTCCTTCTTTGATTCGGTCATGGTCATGGACGAAGATTTAACTGTTCGCCGCAACCGACTCGCGCTGTTAAAATCGATTGACGAGTTGCTTACGCGAATCGCCGACTTCGGCAAAATCGTTCGATAACGCGCTGTGAGGAAACAAAATAATTTGGAATTAGGAATTATGATTCGGAGTGTGTTGTTGACACTAAAAATAAAACAATTCCTAATGCGCAGGAAATTCCTAATTATTTCGTCCCCGCACAACGAGTTAGATAATTTTCACCTTGCGACCAAGCGCGGCAAAAAATTTTTTTCAAGTTATTGCCTGCCTTTTGCGATTATGCTATATTAATCAGCGGTTATCGACAGGTTGAGGATTTTTTATTTGTCGAGGCCAATCAGACAGGTGGTAGAAATGGAAGTAATCTTGTCGGAATGTTTAGGGTTTTGCTATGGCGTCAAACGGGCGA
>CAMZDU010000217.1 GCA_947305445.1 uncultured Selenomonadales bacterium | reverse complement strand
CCCGCTGACGAGCCGATTGTCAGAGAGGCGCTGAGAAATTTGCAAAATGATTTTTCCGAATCCGTGGTTGTCGAATGTATGCCGATTAAAAATTTCTACCGCGCCGAAGAGGAACATCAACAGTATCTCATAAAAAATCCCAACGGCTATTGTCACGTGTCGCGTCTGGTGATTGACGAGCAGGCCAAGGCCAAAATTGCCCACGCGTTCCCCAACAAAGATTTTTCGCGCAACAGAGTTTACAGTAAGCCGACCCGCGAAACAATCGACAATCTCAGCGAAATGCAACGAGCCGTCACTCAAAATGCCGCCACCGAGCCCCCCTTCAAGAACGAGTACGACGAAGAATTCCGCGAAGGTATTTACGTCGACGTGACCAACGGTCAACCACTGTTCGTCTCCACAGAAAAATTTGATTCGGGTTGCGGCTGGCCTTCCTTCTCCAAACCGATTGACAAGAGCACCATTATTGAACGCACCGACATGTCTTTCGGCATGCAATGCACGGAAGTTCGAGCCAAGGCGAGCGGTTCGCATCTGGGACACGTCTTCGACGACGGCCCGCGGGACAAAGGCGGCTTGCGCTATTGCATTAACAGCGCGTCGTTGCGTTTCATTCCCCGCGATAAAATGATGGACGAAGGTTACGGCGAGTGGTTGAATATTTTCAACGATTTATAAGTTAACCCTCACAACGAGTTAAGTTAATCAGCCGCGAATTTTTTCTTCGAGCGATTCAATCTCGGCAAGCGTCGCAAAAAATTTTTCATCGGCACGAGCGGTTGAACTTCTGCTCATCGCCTCGATTATGCGACGAAGTTTTTCCAATCGTTGTGTTAAAAATTTTTTCAGCAACGGCGACGACTCCCGCTTAAAAATTTTCGGCGGCTCGTCGACAACTTTAACCGCACTGATGATTTCGTAAATGATGCCCGACGCCTCGGCAAGGTCTTCGTCATAAATCGTCCAATTAATTTCCGCGAGTCGGTCGCGGATTTTTTTTGTGTCATTCATCGGCTGAAGGATCAGTTGCCGCGCCGAGTTGACGACTTCGGGCGCATCGTCCAGGATTTGTTTTATGAGTGCGCCGCCCATGCCCGCAATGCAAATCGTGTCGACTTCGCCCGCCGACAAAACTTGCAGACCGTCGCCGAGCCGCACTTCGATAACGTCGTCAAGTTTCGCCGCCGAAATATTTTTCCGCGCCGCCTCGAAAGGTCCGATATTTTTTTCCGTGGCAATGATTTTCGTTGCACGCCCGCTCTGCGCCAATTCAATCGACAAGTAGCCGTGATCCGCGCCGATATCGGCAACGCGACTGCCTTCGCGCACAAAACTCATCACCGCACGAATCCGCGAATCAATCATGATTAGCCCTCCGCAAAATTTTTCGTATGGACAATCAGCACGCAGTGATTGACCGGCTCGGCAACGGCGGCTTCGGCCAGCGTGACGGTAAAAATTTTTTCGTCCGCGTATGACAGGCGCACGCAGATTGTGACGATTGAATCACCGTGCCAGCCACACTCAATCAGCCGACGCGAGATTGTGGCGGAGTTGTTCACGGCATCGGTGAGCAGTCCCAAAATTTTTCCTGCAGAAAATTTCAGAGCCTCTTGCGAAGGTTCTCTTCCGTGAAAACTCAACAACGTCGCGTCGTGCCACGGAAGCGCAATTTTCGCGAAGGCCAGTTGCAGTGTGCTGATTGACGGGATCACTTCGATTATTGACGGCGGAAATTTTTTTCTGAGCAGGTCGAGTAACGAATAATAGCCGGGGTCGCCGCTGACCATGACGACTACATCACCGAGCGCGAGCTTGTCGCGGATAAAATTAATCGGCGTGTCGAGGTCGCGGGTTATTGCGCAAGTGATTTGCCCGTCCGTCGCGAAGTCCGAAAGCGCACGTCGTCCGCCGACCAAAAATTTAGCCGCACGAATTTTTTTCAGCGCGGCCGGTGTTATAAAGTCTTCGCCGCCGGGACCTATGCCCGCGACGATAATTTTGTTTTGCAAAGTTGCTCACACTTTCACATTCATAATTTGCTTAAGCGTTTAGGAATACAGCTATCACATTTCTATTTTGCTAATTTTATTGTGCAGTGCGCTTTGCTGTTAAATATTCGTCCATTGCTTTGGCAACTATTTTGGAATACTTCACGGCGAGCACGACGTTTTTCGCGCCGATGACAACATCACCGCTTGAGAAGACACCTTCGCGGGTAGTACGACCGTTCTCGTCCACGACAATCAATCCGTTTTTGTCGACGGTCAAATCATGCGTCGTGTTGACGATTTTGTCTTTCGGCCCCTGACTTATGGCGATAATTGTGCTGTCGGCAGGCATGAGGACGGGCGTTTCTTCGCGGATCAAATTGCCCTGCTCGTCATAAATGCGCGGCGTGAGGATTGGCCCTTTTTCGGTGAATTCGGTAATTGCCATGCCCTGTTGAATTTCTATGCCGTCAACTGCGGCGTAATCAAGCTCGCGCTGACTGGCGGCAATCCTCTGGCGGCGGGCATAAAGCGTGACGTGACGGGAGCCTTGACGGACGACAGTACGCGCCACGTCGATTGCGCTGTTACCCGCGCCGATTATGGCAACGGTGTCGCCCAGGTCGTAAGCGTCGGGATTTTGTAAATAATCAATCGCGTAGTGAACATTTCCGAGCGACTCGCCCTTGACGTGCGGTCTGCGCGGCCGCCAAACGCCCGTGCCAATAAAAATTGCATCGTAACCGTCGTTGAACAGGTCGTCAAGGTGAAGTGCGCCGCCGATTGCCGTATTCGGGCGGAAGTGAATTCCCATCTGCCGCAGTTTAGTTTGATAGCGGTCGAGAATATTTTTCGGCAGACGGAACGCGGGAATGCCGTAGCGCATCATGCCGCCGACTTTGTCCATGCGTTCAAAGATTGTGATTCGATAACCGAGCGCGGCAAGCTTAATGGCGATTGTGATTCCCGCCGGCCCCGAACCGATTATCGCGACGCTCTGGCCGGTGTCGGGTGCGCGTTCCAAACTGATTTTGTCGAAATAAAAATCCGAGATATAATTTTCGATATTGGGAATTTGTACAGCCGCTCCCTCTTTGCGCTTGCCCTGGATACAGTTACCTTCGCACTGGTTTTCGTGGTCGCAGACAAGCGAGCAAACGACGCTCAACGGATTATTGTCGAAGAGCATGCGTCCGGCCTCTTCGGTTTGACCGGCCAAGAAGAGACGAATCATTTCAGGGATATCGGTTTGAATCGGGCAACCTTTGAGCCGGCAAAGCGGTTTCTTGCATTGCAGACAGCGTCGCGCCTCGTTGATTACGTGTGCAGCCATG
>CAMZDU010000216.1 GCA_947305445.1 uncultured Selenomonadales bacterium | reverse complement strand
AGTCAATTTTGGGCGGGAATGGATCACTTCCTCTGGCTAATCGGCGAGGCGGTCTTTCATGTCGGTATTCCCGTCGGGATTTGTTGGTCGGTCGTGCGCAAAATTGGCGGCACTCCGATTTTAGGTATAGTGCTCGGTTTAACGCTCGTGTCCGGACAGCTACTCAACGCTTACGCTGTTGCAACGACGCCCGCCGATAAAATTCCTCATTGGGATTTCGGCGGCTTTACGGTGGACATGATTGGTTATCAAGCGCAAGTGCTTCCTGCTATTTTGGCGGCGTTGACTTTGGCTTACCTTGAAAAATTTTTCCGCAAAATCGTTCCGCCGGTTGTATCAATGATTGTCGTGCCGTTTTGCAGTCTGGTTTTAGCGGTCTGCGCGGCGCATTTTATTTTGGGACCAATAGGTTGGAAAATCGGCTCAGCAATATCAAGCGTCGTCTTCGCCGGCATAACGGGCGACTTCCGTGTTATCTTCGGAGCGATATTCGGTTTCGTCTATGCGCCGCTGGTCATTACGGGCTTGCATCACATGACGAACGCAATCGACTTGCAGTTAATCGCCGACTATCATGGAACAATGCTCTGGCCGATGATTGCGCTGTCGAATATCGCGCAAGGTTCGGCGGTTCTGGCGATGATTTATCTGCAACGTAAAAATGCGGCGGCGCAAGAAGTCAACGTGCCTGCGTGGATTTCGTGTTATCTGGGCGTCACGGAGCCGGCGATTTTCGGTGTCAACTTAAAATATTTCTTCCCGTTCATTTGCGGAATGACGGGTTCGGCGTGCGCGGCGATTGTCTGTGTATCAACCTCGACGACAGCAAATGCAATCGGTGTCGGCGGCATACCAGGTATTTTGTCGATTCAACCGCAATATATGCCGACGTTCGCTCTGGCAATGCTCGTGGCAATCGTTGTGCCGTTTATTTTAACGACAATCGTCGGCAAGAAAAAAGGCATTGATAAGCAAGCTGTAGCAGACCAAGCTGAAGCAGATGCTCAAGCGGCTGAGGAAGCGGCGAATCTTGAGAGTGAGCACGAGTTCAAAGCTTATCTCGACGGTGAGGTTATCAGCTTAGAAGAAATCGGCGACGGAGTTTTCTCGGCGGGCATGGTCGGACAAGGTTTGGCGATTAAACCAGCGAATGAAACGGTCTGCGCACCTGTGTCGGGCAAAATTACCGTGCTCATGGAAGATTCAAAACACGCGGTCGGAATGACGCTTTCAAATGGCGTTGAAATTTTGATTCACGTCGGGATTGATACGGTGTCGATGGGTGGCGAAGGATTCAGCTATCTGGTTAAGGTCGGCGACGTTGTTAAAGCCGGAACTCCTCTGCTCAAGTTCAGTCGTGTAGCAATCAAAAAAGCCGGTCACCCTGACACGGCGGTTTTCGTCGTCACCAATCCCAACGGCGTCGAATTCAAATTCCACAGCGGTATAAACGGCAAATCGAATGAAACGGTTATCGCGACTTATTGAGGAGGGTTTTGCATGAAGTTCAGCGACAAAGTTGTTTATCAGATTTACCCGAAAAGTTTCTACGATTCGAACGGCGACGGAATTGGCGACATTCGCGGCATTATTGAAAAGCTCGATTATATTGCGTCGCTCGGAGTCGATTACATTTGGTCAACGCCGTTTTTCGTGTCGCCGATGAACGATAACGGCTACGATGTGGCAAATTATCGCGAGATTGACCCGCGATTTGGAACAATGGCTGACGTTGAAAAACTTATCGCCGAAGCCGACAAGCGCGGTCTCGGCTTGATGTTCGATATGGTATTCAATCACACGTCCACCGAACACGAATGGTTTCAACGTGCGCTTAAAGGCGAACAAAAATATTTGGACTACTACATTTTTCGCGAAGGCTCACCGGATAAACCGCCGACAAATTGGGCGTCAAAATTCGGCGGCAATGCGTGGGAATACGTTCCGCATTTGGGCAAGTGGTATTTGCATTTGTTCGACGTGACGCAGGCTGATTTGAACTGGGAGAATCCCGAAGTGCGCGAGGAACTAAAAGAAGTTTTGCGTTTCTGGAAAGGCAAAGGCGTTAAAGGTTTCCGTTTCGACGTGGTGAATTTGATTTCCAAACCGGCTGAATTTGTCGACGATACGCAGGGCGACGGGCGCAAATTTTACACAGACGGACGACACGTCCACGAATTCTTGAAAGAACTCGTCCGCGATTCGGGCATTGAGGGCATGATAACGGTTGGCGAAATGTCATCGACAACGCTCGACAACTGTATCCGCTATTCCAATCCCGACGAACATGAACTTTCGATGGTCTTTAACTTTCATCATTTGAAGGTTGACTACAAAGGTGGCGACAAATGGTCACTCATGCCCGCAGATATTCCTGCTTTGAAAAAACTTTTTGAGACGTGGCAAGTCGGCATGGCGAAGGCGAACGGCTGGAACGCAGTCTTCTGGTGCAATCACGATCAACCGCGAGCAGTTTCTCGCTTCGGTGACGATAAAAATTTTCACAACGAGTCAGCGAAGATGTTGGCGGCGGCGATTCACTTCATGCGCGGCACGCCTTACATTTATCAGGGCGAAGAACTCGGCATGACTAACGCCAGATACACTTCCATTGAGCAATATCGCGACGTTGAAAGTTTGAACTACTACAAGATTTTATTGGAGCAGGGCAAGAGCGAATCGGAAGCGTTGAAGATTATCGGCGAACGCTCACGTGACAACGGGCGTACTCCTATGCAATGGTCGGCAGAAAAATACGCGGGCTTTTCAAGTGTCGAACCGTGGATTTCTTCTCCCGACAACTTCACACGCTTTAACGTCGAGACTGAAGAACGCGACGAAAACTCTGTGCTGAATTTTTACAAGCAACTCGTTCGTCTGCGCAAGAGCAAAAAAATTATTTCTGACGGCGCGATTGATTTCCTTGAACGCGAAAATCCTAATGTCCTTGCATACTGTCGCAAACTCGGCGAAGAAGAATTAATCGTTCTTTGTAATTTTTGTAGAGTTGCGTCCATGCTCACCGAAAAAACTTTAGCGCAATATTCCGCGCAAGGCTATAAAAAGATTCTTGGCAATTACGCTGGTCTTGTTGAAAATCTTCGTCCGTTCGAGTTTATCGTTCTCGAAAAATAGAATTCTCTCTGTCGAAATTTAATTTTAAAGACAAACCGCATGTTACACCAATTTCGACAACTGCAAATTTTTTCAGCCGATTTTTCGCGTCATCATGCGGTTTTCTCGCGCTTATCCGCAGGATAAGCGGTAAGTGAACTTCCATTACAAATTTAGGGACACGACATAAGATATTTGCCGCTACTCACAACTCCCGAATC
>CAMZDU010000215.1 GCA_947305445.1 uncultured Selenomonadales bacterium | reverse complement strand
AGCAGGAATGAAACATAAAGGTTTTTTATAACTTTTTATAAGTTTTCAGTAACGGGTTACAAACATGATTAAAGGCAATCTTCTCTACGACGGCAAGGCCAAGACCGTTTTTGAGACTGACAACCCAAATGAGTTGATAGTCTACTTCAAAGACGACGCCACCGCACTCAACGGCGAGAAACACGGCATCATCAACGGCAAGGGTGCCATCAACAACAAGCTCAGCGCGTTCTTCTTCAAACAACTTAAAGACCGCGGCATTAAAAGTCATTTTATCGAGACCATAGGCGAGCGCGAAATGCTCGTCAAACGTCTGGACATGATTAAACTTGAAATCGTCGTGCGCAACATTGTCGCGGGCAGTCTCGTCGGACGCTTGGGACTTCCCGAAGGCACGCCGCTAAATGTTCCCGTAATCGAATACGACTACAAGAGCGACGAACTCGGCGACCCGATGCTTAACCGCTGGCACATCATGGCGATTGACGTGGCCACGATTGACGAGTTGAACGCCATTGAACATGTGGCTTTGACGACGAATACAATTTTGCGCAACTTGTTACGGGCAAAGAATATCGACTTGATTGACTTTAAGCTTGAATTCGGACGCAACATCAGCGGTGACGGCGAAGTTCTTCTCGCCGACGAAATTTCCCCCGACAACTGCCGCTTCTGGGATACCGTGACTCATGAAAAACTTGACAAGGATCGTTTCCGTCAAGATCTCGGCGGCGTCGAAGAGGCCTATCAAGAAATGTTGCGCCGTTTAACTTTGTAAGACGACACGGAGGATTCCGACATGTTAAAAAATTTTTTCATGGCGGTAATTGTCGGACTGATAATTTGCGCGGGTGTCAAAGCCGAAGCGGCGGACATTTACGTCGGCAACTCCCCCGCCACCGGTTGGGATTGCTACGTCGTAACCAACACCATCAGCCACAAGAATGAGGGACGCATGTTGATAAGCTACGCCACTCTTAAAATGGTTAACGGCTACGGAAAAGTGCAAAATCTTTACTATACTTTTTACGATCTCGACGGCGACTTTAACGACGTGACTTTCACCAATTCGCAGGGCTTCAAAGGTCAGGCAACTGCGCAAGGTACGCCGATTGAGTGGGCAATGTACACGGTTATCAGAGACTACTAAAAAAATTTTCGGGCGGCTTGCGATCGATTAAATAAGTCGGTTGCTTGTCGCTTAAATTTTTTGCGAGGTGTTTAATTTTGACGACGAAACGAGTTTTGGTGACGGGCGGTGCGGGATTTTTAGGCTCGCACCTTTGCGACAGGCTCATCGCCGACGGACATGAAGTTATCTGCTTGGACAATTTCTTCACGGGCAAGAAAAAAAATATCGCGCACCTTTTAAGCAATCCGAGCTTCGAGCTGATGCGCCACGACGTGGTTCAGCCGATTTACGCCGAGGTCGATTGGATCTTTAATCTCGCGTGCCCCGCAAGCCCCGTGCACTATCAGCGCGACCCCGTCCGCACCATCAAGACAAATGTTATGGGCGCGTTGAATTCGTTGGGGTGCGCCAAACAAAATAACGCCCGCGTCCTGCAGGCAAGCACGTCCGAAGTTTACGGCGATCCGAAAGTTCATCCGCAGCCCGAAAGTTATCGCGGCGCAGTCAATCCTATCGGCATTCGCGCCTGCTACGACGAGGGCAAACGCACAGCCGAAACTTTGTTCTTCGATTATCACAGGCAACACGGCTTGGATATTCGCGTCGTGAGAATTTTTAACACCTACGGCCCGCGAATGACGGCCAATGACGGGCGCGTCGTCTCAAATTTTATTGTGCAGGCGTTGAGCGGCAAGGACATCACGATTTACGGCGACGGCACCCAGACGCGAAGTTTTTGCTACGTCGACGATTTGATTGACGGGATTGTCCGCATGATGAACGCCGAAAATTTTATCGGTCCGGTGAATTTGGGCAACCCCGGCGAATTTACCATGCTTGAGCTTGCCGAATTGGTTTTGAAGTTGACGGGCAGTCGTTCAAAAATTATTCATCAGCCGTTGCCGCAGGACGATCCGACGCAACGTTGTCCCGTCATCGATTTGGCGAAGGAAAAACTCGGTTGGCAACCGAAAATCAAGCTTGAAGACGGGCTGAAATTTACAATCGACTACTTCAAGAGGAACTATGCATGAATCAGCAACTAACTTACAAAGATTCGGGCGTGGACATCGACGCGGGCAACGAGTCCGTGCGCCTGATAAAAAATTTTGTCCGCTCGACTTATCGCACCGAGGTTTTGGGCGATTTGGGCGGCTTCGGCGGATTGTTCGCGCTGAAAAACTACGACGAGCCGATTTTGGTCGCGGGCACTGACGGCGTCGGCACAAAATTAAAAATCGCGTTCATGCTCAACAAACACGACACCATCGGTCAAGATGCCGTCGCCATGTGCGTCAACGATATTGTCGTTCAAGGCGCGGAGCCGTTATTTTTCTTGGATTATCTTGCTGTCGGCAAGCTAAATCCCGCGCAGGTCGCAGAAATTGTTCGCGGCGTCGCAAATGCCTGCAAGGAGTCGGGCTGTGCGTTAATCGGCGGCGAGACTGCCGAGATGAGCTGCTTTTACACTGACGGCGAATATGACATCGCGGGCTTTGCGGTCGGTGTCGTCGAGAAAAAATCGCTTATCACGTCCGCCCGCGTCAAAGTCGGCGATATTTTAATCGGTCTGCCGTCAAGCGGGCTACATTCCAACGGTTTCAGCCTCGTGCGCAAAATTGTCTTCGACCGCATGAAATTTACAGGCGCGGAAAAATTTGACGGGCTTGAAAAAAATTTGGGCGAAGAACTTTTAACACCGACCAGACTTTATCCCGCGACGTGTCTGCCGATTATCCGCGAGTACGGCGAAAAAATTCACGGGCTTGTTCACGTGACGGGCGGCGGCTTTTACGACAACATTCCTCGCGCACTTCCCGACGGTCTCGGCGCGAAGATTGACGCCGATTCTTGGCGCGTCCCGAAAATTTTTAAACTTCTGCAAGAGTGGGGCAACGTTCCGCGCCGCGAAATGTTCAGGACGTTTAATTGCGGTATCGGCATGATTTTAATCGTCGATGCCGACATTGCCGACGAAATTGACGGCTACAAAATCGGGCGCGTCGTCGAAGGCGGCGAAATTTCCATTACGGGAGGTTTTAACCATGAAAAATTTTTTGATGGTACTCGTCGCAGTGATTTTGTTCAGCGCGTCGATTGCTCACGCCGAAATTAAAACGTACACGGGCTACGGTGAATCGCTCATCTCGGAAGAAACGGAGACGGTCGACTTCGCTAAACAGCAATCGGAACTTTTCGCCGAACGCGACGCTCTGG
>CAMZDU010000214.1 GCA_947305445.1 uncultured Selenomonadales bacterium | reverse complement strand
CGGGTCGCGTGCCGAACACGGACATAACTGTTAATTTCTTCATGACTGTCACCTGTTTAAATAATTAGGAATGAGGAATTTGAAATTTTTTTGAGAGCCGGCGGTTGTATTGTCGTCAACAACCGTCACCGTATCATTCCAAATTCCAAATTCCTAATTGGGCTAACTAATTCGCGGGTCTGGCGATGCCGAGTTTGCGCACGCCGTAGATTATGGCCGCAACGACGACCAGCAAAATTATCACGGCGACTTGAGAACTGACCGCCGTCAACGCAATGGCACTCAAACCAAACAACGCACTTATCACGTACATCAAAAGAACCGCCTGCCGTTGAGTGAATCCGACGCTTAAAAGTCGATGGTGCAAATGACCTTTGTCGGGTTTGAAAATCGGGACGCCGCCGCGCACCCTGCGGACTATGGCAAAAGTTGTGTCGAGTATCGGCAAGCCGAGCGCGAAGATTGGAACAATAAGTGCAATGGCCGCCACGGACTTAACCGCACCCGTCACCGAAATGCCCGCCAACATGAAGCCGAGGAACATGCTGCCCGTGTCGCCCATAAAAATTTCTGCGGGATTGAAGTTGTATTTCAGGAAGCCGACTGCCGCGCCCGCCAGTGCCGCCGTTAACACTGCAACCAAAATAAAATTTTGCTCCAGCGCAATCAGCAGGATTGTAAACGAGGCAATGGCCGCCACGCCCGCCGCCAGACCGTCCAGCCCGTCGATTAGATTAACTGTGTTGGTTAAGCCGACAAGCCAAAACAGCGTCACGGGTATGGCGATTCGATCTAGATACAGATAGTCGCCGAAAGGATCCGTCACGAAGTCTATCCGCACGCCGAAGACCACAACTAAGACCGCCGCCGCGACGATTTGTCCGGCAAGCTTGAATTTGGCGGGAAGGTTTTTGTAGTCGTCGACGAGTCCGAGCGCGACGATTAAACTGCCCGACACAACCAGCCCGACAATTTCTTGTAGCTGTTCGCCGTCAAGTCCGAACTTTATCGCGACAAAAATTATCGACGCCATGAAGCCGGCGTATATCCCAAGTCCGCCGATTCGCGGGATTGGTTTTTTGTGAACTTTTCGGGCGTTGGGTGCGTCCATTGCTCCGGTTTTCTGTGCCAATAAAATCACCGCCGGCATCACCAGCAATGCGACGATTAACGCGACCGCGAACGCCCAAAAATATATCGGCATCAAATTCACCGTCCCATTGAAATTTTCTGCAAAGAATTCTACAACAGCGGCTATAACTCGTCAATTATGCGGCAACAAAATTTTCTCAAAACATTGCGGCAAAAAAATTTTTTGTGTAAAATGTATCAGCTATTTTAAAAGTTCGGAGGTGTAAATTTGCGGCTTGACAAGCGGCGTGCAAATGAATTGCGCGAGGTCACATTGGAGCGGCGCGTACAAAAATTTCCGGCTGGCTCGGCACTTATCACCGTCGGCAACACGCAAGTCATCTGCGCGGCGACAATCGAAGAAAAAATTCCCTACTTCCTCAAAGGCACGGGCACGGGCTGGTTGACGGCGGAATATTCCATGTTGCCCGGCTCGTCGTATGAAAGAATTGCTCGCGAGCGTTCGACAAAGACGAGCGGTCGTTCGGCGGAAATACAGCGGCTGATTGGTCGGGCATTGCGTGCGGTGACTGATTTGTCTGCGATTGGCGAACGCACGATTACGATTGATTGCGACGTCATTCAGGCGGACGGCGGCACGCGCACGGCGGCGATAACCGGAGCTTTCGTCGCATTGGTGGAGGCCTGCGAGACCATTTACGAAGTCGGCGGCACTTTCCCCGTGAAAGATTTTGTCGCGGCAATTTCGGTCGGTCTCACTGCCGACGACGAAAAAATTCTCGACCTATGCTATGCGGAGGACTCGACCGCCGCGGCCGATTGCAACGTCGTGATGACGGGCGCGGGCGAGCTTGTCGAAGTTCAGATTACTGCCGAAAAAAAATCGTTCACGCGGGCGCAACTTAACGACCTGCTTGACTTGGCGACCGACGGCATTAACGAGCTTATCTCTCTGCAAAAAGACGCGCTCGGCAGGGAACTTGTCTGGCGTGTCGGACGCGTCGGCTGAAAATTTAATCAACAGCAAATTTTTTGCAACGATTATATTCTCGGAGGTTATAATGAAAAAAATTGTGCTCGCTTCCAAAAACGTCGACAAAGTTGCGGAGATGCGCCGCGCCCTGGGCAAGTTGCCGCTTGAAATTCTGTCGCTTGCAGATTTTGACGATATGCCCGACGCCGTGGAGGACGGTGCGACCTTCGAGGAGAACGCGCTGATTAAAGCCCGCTTCTTCGCCGAACGCACGGGGCTGGCTTGTCTGGCCGACGATTCGGGTTTGGAAGTCGACGCGCTCGGCGGACTGCCCGGCGTCTACTCCGCACGATTTGCAGGTTGGCACGCCGACGACCTTACCAACAATCAAAAACTCCTCGACGAACTCGGCAAAGTCGGTGTTGAGCAATCGGCGGCGGCTTATCGGTGTGCACTGGTCTTCGTCGACACTGACGGCACCACATTCACGACAAGCGGAAAAATTTCCGGCACGATAAAAAATGTCGCTTTGGGCAACGGCGGCTTCGGTTACGACCCATATTTTTATATTGACGAAAATAAGACGATGGCACAACTTTCCGTTGACGAAAAAAATTTAATCAGTCATCGCGGCGCGGCTTTAAAGGAGATGGTCTTTTTGCTTGGTAAAAAATTTTCGTAACGCAAAACGACGAAAGGAGGAACGTCGCGCACCATATGCGCGGCACCTGCCGTGAAGATTGGACTTATAAGCGACACTCACGGAAATTGGTCGTCAATCGATCAAGCAGTGAGCATCGCGCAAAATATGGACATGTGGCTCCATATGGGCGACTGCACGCCCGACGCAGAATACTTGCAATCATTGGTCGACGTTCCCGTTTACAGCGTGGCGGGCAACTGCGACTGGCCTACGCCTAATATCTTATACGAGAAAATTATTGACGTCGCGGATCACAAAATTTTTATCACGCACGGTCACAACTACGGCGTCCGCTACACGCAGGAATATATCATGGAGGCGGCCGAATCTCAAAATGCGGACATTGCAGTTTACGGCCACACGCACATCGTTGAATACCTCATAGGGCCGCCGATAATTTTAAATCCGGGCAGTGCCTCTCGTCCCCGCGACGACACTCGCGGCTCGTTCATGGTTATGGAACTCGAACGCGGCTCCGATCCGCGAATCACCGTCGTCCGCATGAAACATCGATAAAAGTGACGGCTAAATCGGCGATTGAGGAGTTAGTAACAGTAGCGTAAAATATGTAAAAACGTCTAATCAGGTAGACAA
>CAMZDU010000213.1 GCA_947305445.1 uncultured Selenomonadales bacterium | reverse complement strand
CGGATTCTCCTGCAAAATAATTAACGCTTCGCCGGAGAAGACGACGCCCATTGCGGCCTCAGAGTTGATGAGTTTCTCTTTAACTTCGTCGACGACGTAAGCTTGAACGAGCGGCTTTTGCTGTTTAAGCATGGCCTGCGCCTGCGCGAGAACATCTTTATCGGTCTCGTTCATACTTTTGCCCATGAGTTTTAACGGAATCATCAGCGCGTCGCGTGCGGAGTCCTGCATCAAAATTTGGCCGGCGTATTTATCGTTCCAGAGGATATTCCAGCTGTCGACGGGTTCGGTGACTTTGGTCGTGTCGTAAATAATTCCGACGGTGCCCCAGCAATATGGCACGGAATATTTATTGCCGGCATCGAACGATTCGGCTTGCTTGAAAAATTCTTCGCCGATATATTTTTTTGCGTCGGGTAGCTTGTTGAAGTCGAGCGGTTGCAACAGATTGTTGCTGATCATTTTCTGAATCATGTAATCCGACGGGCAGATAACGTCGTAATGAACGGCACCTTCGGCGACGCGGGGATACATGCTCTCGTTGGTGTCGAACTCGTCAAGGACGACGTGAATGCCGGTCTCCTTCTCGAAAATCTTCAGCGTTTCGGGGTCGAGATAGTCGCCCCAGCTGTAGACGTAGACAACGTTGTCGTTTTTGTCGCCGCCGGAACCGCCACAACCGGCGACGCCGAACGTCAAGCAAGTAATCAAAAGCAATGCGAGAACTTTAATTTTTTTCATTATACAACCTCCTCGATATGTTTTAATTTGCGACGGTTGATCGCAAAGAGCATTACAAATATCAGCACGAAGAAAAATACCAGCGTCGAGAGCGCGTACATTTCCGGATGTATGCCGATTTTAAGCTCGGCGTAAATTTCCGTTGTCAACGTGTCGACGCCCGCGCCCTTCGTGAAATGCGTGATTATGAAGTCGTCGGCCGACATGGTGAACGCCAACAAAAATCCGGCAAAAATACTCGGCCTAAGCTCCGGCAAAACGACGCTCGTAAACGCTTTGAACGGCGACGCGCCCAAATCAAGTGCCGCCTCGTAAAAACTTTTGTCCAACGCCATAAGTTGCGGCATGATACACAAAATCACATACGGCACGTTGAAGACGATGTGCGCCAGTAAAATTGACACGTAGCCCAGCCGCAAGCCCAATCCCATGAACAACAGCATTAGCGATATGCCGGTGACAATGTCGGCGTTGAGTATCGGCACGTTCGTTATGCTCATGAAGGTAGCCCGCCACTTGCGCGAAAGCTCCTTCATCGCCACGCAGGTTATCAGTCCGAGGATTGTCGCAATGCCCGCCGAGAGAAGTCCGATTGAAAGCGTGTTGGAGAGTGCGTCGGCAATTCTCTCGTCGTTGAAAAGTTTCGTGTACCAATCGAGCGTAAAGCCCGTCCAGTGCCCGCGATAACGGCTCGCGTTGAACGACTGCGCAATCAGCACGCCAATCGGCGCTTACAGAAACAGGAATATTGTCGCCAGATAAATTTGCTTGATATATTTCACGCGGCGTCACCTTCTTCGTGCAACGGCTCGAACAGCATCGTCAGCAACATATTCAGCACGATAAAAATCATCAGAATTACCGACAGTGCACAGCCGACGTGCCAATCATATTGGAACGTGAACTCCTGTTCGATTATGTTGCCGATTAGAAGGAGCTTGCCGCCGCCGAGCAGTGCGCTGATTACAAACGTCGTCAACGCGGGAATAAAAACCATCGTCACGCCGCTGACTGCGCCCGGCAAACTCAACGGCAAAATCACGTGGACGAACGTTTGCCAGTAGTTCGCGCCCAAATCCCGCGCCGCCTCCAAAACACTGCGGTCAATTTTCGACAGCGAGATAAAAAGCGGCAACACCATGTACGGCAAAAAGTTGTAGACCATGCCGACGACGATTGCGCCCTCCGTGTTAATCATGTGCAGGTCCGGCAGATTTAGCAGACGCATGAGCTGATTGATTATGCCGTTGCCCTCCAAAATCGTCTGCCAAGCCATAGTCGACAGCAGAGAATTCATCCACAGCGGCAAGATGAACAGCAACGAAATTATCGTCGTGTTGTCGCGTTCACGTTCGGTGAGTATCAAGCACAACGGATAGGCCAGCAACAAACAGACAAGTGTGCTTATAAGTGCCAGTGCCACCGACAATTCCAGCGCGTCCAAATAACCGCGTTTGAACGACAGAGCGATATTTGTCAGCGAGAAATTTCCGTCGTAATCGGTCACGCCGTACCACACGATAAAAATCAGCGGGATAAAAATAAAAAGCCCCGCCCAAATCAAAAACGGCGTCAGCAAAATATTTCGAGTAAACTTCTTGAACATGTTGAGCAAGCCTCCAATCGGAAATGTTACGAAATTAATTTCAAATTCCTAATTCCACATTCCTAATTGTCTTGCGCAACTTCCTCGTCTTCGGATTGCGGCTTGCTCATGATTTGAATGTTTTCGGGTGCGACGTGCAGACTGACTTCCTCGCCGACCGTGCGCCCCGTCGTAGATTGAATCAGCCACTCGAAGCCGTCCGCCTCGACGTTTATATCATACGACATGCCCCAAAAGACGACGCGAGTTACCACGCCGTTAAAAGCACCTTCACGCGGCGCGGCAAGTTTTATGTCTTCGGGACGAATTTGCACATCAACGGGACATTCCACAGGAAAGCCGGTATCGACGCAGGGATATTCGCGCCCAAAAATCCGAACGACCTTATCGCGAACCATAACGCCATCAATTATGTTGCTGTCGCCGATAAAATCCGCGACGAATGCATTTTCCGGCTCGTTGTAAACATTTTCGGGCGTTCCGACTTGCTGAATGTAACCTTGATTCATGACAACAACTCGGTCGCTCATCGACAAAGCCTCTTCTTGGTCGTGCGTCACGAAAATAAAAGTTATTCCTGTCTCTTTGTTGATTCGGACGAGTTCGCGGCGCATGTTCCTACGCAATTTTAAATCCAGAGCTGAAAGCGGCTCGTCCAGGAGCAAAATTTTTGGCTCGTTGACGACGGCGCGGGCAATGGCAATTCTCTGTTGCTGACCGCCGCTGAGTTTGGTGACGTCGTATTTTTCGTAGCCCTCCAGCTTGACAAGCCTGAGTGCGTACTTAACTTTGTCGCGAATGTAATCGGCTGACTTTCCTGCAGTTTTCGGACCGAACGAAATATTTTCTTCAACGTTCATGTGGGAGAACAGGGAGTACTTTTGGAAAACGGTATTAATCTTTCTTTGATAAGGTGGGATATTAGTAATATCTTTACCTTCAAAAAGAATAGTACCTGATGTTGGATTTTCAAAACCAGCAATCATTCTTAAAGCAGTTGTTTTTCCACAGCCAGAAGGT
>CAMZDU010000212.1 GCA_947305445.1 uncultured Selenomonadales bacterium | reverse complement strand
AGTTAATCTTCAACCGTGCGAACATTCGCAACGTTCAAATGCGCGTCGAAGTCTACGAACCGCGTTATCCCGTAAAAAATTCCTCATTCCTAATTTCTAATTCCTCATTGAATTCAAAGCCCGTGCTCCATTTGAATCAGACTATTGAAGAGATGCTGGCGACACTTGATGAAATGGAATTGTATGCGTCGAAAAAATCGTCGGTAGTTTTGCCGCACGCCGCCCCTTACGGACGAGTCGAGCCGCAAGTTTTCGGCAACTTGTTCTTCGTGCTGGAAGGCGAACGTCACGGGCCGTTTGCCAACGAAAAAAATCGTTACGTCGCGCTGATGGAGCGTTTGGCAGAGTTGTACCCGTATCAAATTTTAAAAGAGGCCGGTCACCACATAAACAGCATGCACCGTCTGACGTTGATGAAGGGCGCGAGCTATCTGTATTTTCGCGAGCCGGTGGAGTTGCCGAACAATTTGTATCTCGACAAAGATTTTCTCGACCGCATCCTTGTCGAAAATGAGCGGTATTATTTGGCGCGTTGCGGGCTGTATTTTGAAAGCGTCATGTTCGGCGGCTGAAAAAATTTTTCGCGGTAAAAAAAAATCCGGCAAGGTGCGCGACCTTCCGGAAATTTTTTTTTGCGGGGAATGATTTTATTTGCCGAGTTCGTGGAAAATTTTTTCGCAACAGTTCATATACTCGCGGAAGAACGATATAACGTGCCGCCCGTAAACAAGTCCGCGCCGTTCAAGGGAGTCAATTAACCACACGTCGTTATCCAAAATCAGTAACAGATGCGGCAACGGCTCCGGCTTCATGTTGTCAAGTAAATTTTGCCAATCATTTTCCGTGAAGATAAAAATTTTTTGATTGGCAAATGTTTCGTCTGAAAATAAGTTTACCAAAATTTTCAAAGCGTCAAGATTTTTGTAAACACACAGCGACGCAAATTTTTTTGTCGGCAGATAATGGATACAAGATTGACCGCGCTCCGCACGACGAATCAGACGTTGTATTGCCGAAATTATAAGCCAAATTTTCAAGCCGCCGTCGGAAAATTTCAGCAGATTTTGATTCGGGCGCAAGTCGTAACCGAAGTGCGTGAACAGTTCGATATAAAATTCCGATTGAAATCTGTGCCAAGCGTGACAGCCGAACGGAAGTAACCCGTCGTTTTTCTTGACGACACGTGCTGGATTAAACTCTGCCGCAAATTTATACGCAATGTCAATCGGCGCGACGTGAAAGTTGCAATCGTCCCGCTTGCCGCAGTAAGCAAAGAAAATGTCGTCCGGAAATTTTTTCCCAACGGATTCAATCAAATCGGCGTGCTCGATTAAAAGTTTGTGATGTGCCTTGACGTTTTTTAAGCAGAAGCCTCCGTTGCCGACACGCCCCGTGAGTTTTCCGTTTACGCGCCGAGTGTATAACCGCGGCCACGGCGCACCGATATAATCGTAGCCGAGCCGACAAAAAATTTCGAGCGCGTCATAGAAAACAAACGCGTCCAAATGATAAATCAGTATGTAATCAAAATCTCCAAATGCCTCATAAAAACTCAGCGAAGTCATCAGCATATCGTAATGCTGAATTCCTTGTCCGAGGTGCGGAAAATGTATTGTGCGGCAATCGTCGGGTATCCACGAAAAATTTTTTCCTTCGGGCACGGCAAATATCAACGGGTAACGTCCCAAAACTTTTCGGCAACGGTCGAGCGAAATTTCTTCGAGCGGGTTAAGTTGCTCTTTGTGGGTGGGAATTACCACAGCGATTTTCATTACGCTCAAACCTCCTATTAATTGTCGAACTTGGAGCGCGTCTTGTCAAGCAGGCTCATCTTCATATCGTAATAATCTGGCGTCATGTCCAGATAGTGGCGGTGAGGATTCTCGAAACGCTGTTCCTCCTGCCAAATTTCGTTAGCGAGCTGATGACGAACATAGTCGCGGATTTCGTGGAGCGTCGGCAAATTTTCTGTGCGCCGTCCGTCCTTAACGTAAAGCCGAGACAATTTTTTGACGGTGCAATTTTCAAAGTATCGATTCTTCCACGGCTTGACGGGGTCAACATAGCGGAAAGGTTTGCTCATGTCGACAGGCTCATCAACCAGCGCGATAAGGTCGGCGACTGCGTGGCCGCTCTCGTCGTAGACGCGGTAAATGCTTTTGACGCCGGGATTTGTAATCTTCTCGACGTTCTCGCTGACTTTGATGCGCGGGACGAAAACGCCGTCCTCTTCCACGCCGACAATTTTATAAACCGCGCCGAAGACCGGCTCGCTCTTTGCGGTGATGAGTCGTTCGCCGACGCCGAAGGAATCAATCGCCGCGCCCTGCTTTATCAGAGAAGTTATCGTGAATTCGTCGAGACTATTTGACGCGATAATCTTGCAATCGGTCAAGCCGGCGTCGTCGAGCATCTTGCGAATTTTTTTCGACAGATAAGCCAAGTTGCCCGAATCAATCCGCACGCCGCGCAGACGTTTGCCCTGCGGCTCCAAAATTTCTTTGGCGACGCGAATGGCATTGGGGATGCCGCTGTGAATTACGTCGTAGGTGTCGACAAGCAGCGTGGTCGAGTCGGGATAAATTTTGGCGTATCTTTTGAAAGCCTCGAACTCGTTGCGGAAGTACATCACCCAGCTGTGCGCCATGGTGCCGTTGACGGGAATGTCGAAAAGTTGGCCCGCGCTGACTGTGGCCGTGCCGTTGACGCCGCCGATAAAAGCCGCCCGCGCTCCGTAAGTTGCCGCGTCCATGTTGTGAGCGCGTCTGGCTCCGAAATCCGAGACGAAACGCCCTTCCGCCGCACGAACAATTCGCCGCGCTTTGGTTGCAATCAGTGACTGATGATTGACTTGCGCAAGTATGGCGGTCTCGATAAGTTGCGCGTCAATCAGATTGGCAACGACCGTCAAGAACGGCTCGTTGGGATACATAATCGTGCCTTCGGGGAAGCCATAAATATCCCCGCGGAACCGAAAATTTTCCAGGCTCGTCAAAAAGTCGTCGTTGAAAATTTTCTGTCCGCGCAGGTAATCAATATCCTTCGCGCTGAATTGCATGTTCTCCACGTATTCGATAACCTGTTCAAGTCCGGCGAAGATTGCAAAACCGCCGGCATCGGGGTTGCGCCGATAGAACACGTCGAAGGCCACGCGGCTATTTTCGCCGCCGTTGACGAAGTAGCCGTTGGCCATTGTCATCTCATAAAAATCCATCATCATGGAAAGATTTCTTTTATCAAACTGCGACATATAAATTCCCCCGTCAAAACAATACCGACAAAACTTTATATGGGCTTGCATATTCTGTCGACGAAAAATTTTTCCTTCAACCGTCGGCAAAATCTTGTGCCGCGTGATAAAATGTAT
>CAMZDU010000211.1 GCA_947305445.1 uncultured Selenomonadales bacterium | reverse complement strand
TCGGCAAAATCAACACTTCTATCAATTAGGAATTCCTAATTCGCAGAATTTTGGCGGTGAAAAATTTTGCGGTTTGAACATAAACACGAACTGAAACTTCGTCGGCGGAACATCGCGCTGACTGTTGCTTATGACGGCACAAATTACAACGGCTTTCAATGGCAAAGCCCGCCTCGTGTCGCGGTGCAGAACGTGCTGGAGGAGCGACTGTCAAAAATTTTCGGCGATACGATTGAATTGGCGGCGGCAGGACGCACGGACGCCGGTGTTCACGCCTTCGGACAAGTCGTCAATTTTTTCACGGACGGACGCATTGACATCGAGAAGATACCCCTTGCCGCAAGCTCGGTCTTGCCGGCCGATATCGTCGTTCGTTCGGCGCGGGAAGTCGACAAAAATTTCAGCGCACTTCACAGCGCGAAGAGCAAAATTTATTTCTATCGAATCTTGCGCGGCGCGGTGAACAATCCCTTCGTCGGAAGGTTCGCCTGGCACATTTTTCGACCGCTCGACGTTGACGCAATGTGCGAGGCCTTGAACATGCTTGTCGGCACGCATGACTTTTCGTCGTTCAAAGCGGCGGGCGGCGCGCCGAATATGAATCCTGTGCGCACGATTTACGCGGCTCGGCTCGACGACGAAAAAATTTTCGGCGACGACTGCTTGACGATTAAACTGCACGCAAGCGGCTTCCTGTATCACATGGCGCGAAATATCGTCGCGTTGACCGTTGCCGTCGGACGCCGCAAAATAACGCTTGACGATTTCAAAAAAATTTTTGACGCCCGCGACAGGAGCCTCGTGCCCGCGACTGCACCCGCACACGGTTTGTGTCTGCAAGAAGTTTTTTATCCAAAAATGACGAGAATCCCCCCGCCTCTACAGGCGGGAGTAGTTCAATGACAAAATCAATCGTTGACTACGTGAAGTAAAAATTATGCCCGTCTCTCATTTGAGGCGGGCTATTTTTTATAGAGATTATTTTTTATGCTAAGCCGTTGAACCTCCCACCACCAGGCGGGGGATTCTTGGCAACTTTAGATAAAATTTTCCGACTAAATATCGTGATTCAAACTTTTTAGAATGAAAAAGCCGTTGCCGCGTTCCCAGTTGCGCCAATTTTCTTTGACGTATTGAACTTTATAATCGGCACTTTCGACCTGAAAACCGTTTAGCGAAAATTTGTCGCGCCACCAGTTCAAATCTTCCCGTATAATATGCGTCGAATCCAATTCATAGGCAGGAACGACATATTGACCGTCTTGTCCCAGCGGTATTACACAAAACATTTTCCGCGTGGAGTGAGAAAGATTTTTCAGCGTGTCGTCAATTTCTTCGTAAGGCACGTGCTCGAAAACGTCTTTGGAAATTACCCAATCGTAATCGCCGCCAATGTAATTCTCGACGAAAAATTTTTTTACGTCATAAGGAGCGGCCTCTTTCGCGTAAGTTGAAATATCATAGCCGAAAGCATTTCTGTGCAGAAGTCTGAAAGCTTTTACGAGGTAACCTTTCGCGCAACCGAAATCTAAAATTTTTTCCGTCGGCGAAATTTGCAGATACTCAATCAAACGAAACGCCAAAGGGATTGTCAATTCGGGAATCCAGCGATAATTGGTATAACAACTCTTTTTGGTTTCGATGCCGCGCTCGAAATAATCTTCGTCATACAAATTCTTCATGCGTCAAAGGCTCCTTGTATTCGTCAAAATGATTCACGCCGCGATAAAACCAATCGTCAAGCAAATTTACATTTGCGTCAAAGACACAACCTTGACAATCCCGCGTCGGGTCAATTTTCATGAAAATTTTTCGCGTCAAAAATTTTTCTATATCGTTTGCCGGACAAATTGCGTATCGTTCATTGAAATGAGCCTGCGCCTCATTCAAAACCAAACTGTCGCAGGGAAAAACCGTCCCGCCGTTGACTTCGCTAAGATACGGTCGAAAATATGCCTGATGACAAATCCGGGCGCGGGGCACTCCGTGAATTTTAAACTGCTGGAAAAATCTTTTATCGTCGACTTGTGCGAGCAATTTTTCTATGCGCTCGTGTTCACGGAGCAGTTGCTCCTGTTCGTGCAGACAATTCGGCAAAACTCGAACATATGTGACTTCGGGCGGAATGAACTGAGCCAAATCTTTAAGTTCGTCCGCGCTCTGGCCGGTATAAACCATCGACGCGCCGAGTACGCCGTTTATTTTCGGAAATTTGATAACGTCCTTGAATCCGTGAAAAAAATTCAGACTGACTCTTACCCACGAGAAAATTTTCCACAGTTCAGGCTCCACGCGCCCAATATTTGTGCCGTTGGTTATAAGTGCGACGGACAATTTTTCTTCAGCCAGAAAACGCACGAGTTCGTTGAATTTCGGATAAAGAGTAGGCTCGCCGCCGCCCGTCAAAATCACCGCTTGCAATCCGTATTTTTTCAACGTCAAAACATAATCTTTTATGGTGTCAAGTTCAATTCGCTCGTTGATTTTACGCTTGGAAACGCTGCAATAAGGGCACGACAAATTGCAATGGCCTTCGGGCGAGATGTGCGTCGAAATTATGGAAAAAGGCTCGCCGCGTTTGTAAGCGTCCATTGCGTCCCTGTGCCGCCAAAATTTTATGCCGGTTGAAGTGTATTTATTTTCTTCGGGAGATTTTTCGCGCACAAGTGTCATTTTATCGAAAACCCCATTTCGCGTAATCTGTTGCCGTAATCGAGCAAAACATTAAGAACAATTTCGGCGGCACTTTTATCGGCAAACTCTCCGCCGTAACCGCGTCTGAAATAATCGCTGACTTCAAAATTGGAGATACGCATATTCAGCATCATTTCCGCCAGAAGATTTACGGATCTTTTGTAATAATCGGCGGAGATCGTCAATGCTTGCATGGAATTGTCATCGAGTCCGAAATTGGCGTTGTAAAGTTCAAATATATCCAAGTGTCCTCTCATGCAACCGACGTAACCAGCCAGCTCCGGCAATGAACCGCTGAAACCGATATCGCAACGAAAAACTCCGTCGAGTGAATTTTCAAAATAACATTTGCCGAAGTTAAATGCGAAATAATTCCTCAAGCTGTCGCTGTTACAGCCATTGTTAAAATATTTGTGCAGATATTTTTCTGTGAAATTTTCCATGGAATCCAATATCTTCGGCGTGAAAAAATTTCGGAAAGTTATCGCGACCGTTTGAAAATGCGGCGTGCCTTTCATTGAGCAAAAAGTGAACGCGGGCGATTCGACAGGGCGTTGCGGAACCATGTTGCCATCCTTGTATTCTTGAAAATAATTGCTCGTGTACGCAGAGTAATCCGGATGCGTTTCAAGAAAATTTATGGCTTTCTCCAGCTTTTGCGAAGAGAGCCAATAATCGTCGGCATCGAGAACCGTGAAATATTTCGTGTCGA
>CAMZDU010000210.1 GCA_947305445.1 uncultured Selenomonadales bacterium | reverse complement strand
ATAAATGCCACTCTTTGCGGTGAGTTCCCAGGATTTTTCCGGGTCGTACTGATAAAACTTTCCGAGCACGCCGTCAAGCTCAACGTTCTGCGTTATTGTGTCGATGCGCATTTTACCGCAAGTCAGCTCCCAAATTATGCGGCCGTCTTTTTCCTCGGTAAGCGTGTTGCCCTCGTACTCCATGACGGTCGGCGGGTCGACTTTTTCCTGCGGCGGGGGAGTGGTCGGCGTTGTGCGCACGACCCACACGACAACGCACACAAAAAAAATTATGCTTATTGCCGTCAAAATTTTTCCGCGTGTGCTCATGTCGTATCCTCCGAAAATTTTCGTCGCACCCGAACCGTGTGGTGCTTATTGGTCTTTTGCATCTCCGGCGGCGTATTCCAGCGTTTCTGGAACCACAGCCACTGCGTCGGGTTTTCGCGGATAACCTGCTCTAAAACGCGCGTCATCTTTTCGGTGAAACGCAACAAGTCGGCGTCGGTGTCGCCGGTGTCCTCAAAGTGCATCGGCTCGCCGATTTTGACCAGGTGACGGCCGTCCTCTTTGCGCAGAATAAACGCAGGCACAACAGGTGCGCTGAATCGCCTGGAGAAGACTGCCGGTCCCAGCGGCGTGGACGCGGTCTTGCCCAAAAATTTTATAAACGCACCGCCGGGCCCTGCGTCTTGGTCGGCAAGGAAGCCGAGAATTTTTCCGTCCTTGAGCGCACGACCGGCCGCCCGCAATTCGTTTGTGCCGCGATTAAAAATTTCCACGTGAATTGTCTTTCGCAGGTCGTCCAGTGCCCGCGAGTATTCGGCATTCGGCTGAAGCTTTGCAATCGCCGTGACGGGCAGACCGTTCAACGTGAACGCCGCGCTTAGCCACTCCCACGTTCCGACGTGTCCCGTCAACACGACGACGCCGTTGCCTTCCATAAGTGCCATGCGCATTCGTTCCAGATGATCAATTTCGATGTATTGCGACAGATTTTTTTCGTTGAGGTTGGGCATGTAAAATATGTCGAGCATGTTTCGCGCCAAATTCACGAACGACGCCCGCACGAGTTTGCGCGCCTCCGCCTCCGAAATTTCCAGAGCCGGCATCATTTGCGCAACCGCCCGCTCCCGCTGTTTTTTGACGAGCAGGTAATACAAATTGCCCAACACACGTCCCAGCAAAAGGAGCGCGTCGTAGGGCAACAGTCGAATTAATCTGCTCATCATCATCAGCGTTTTGTAAAGCATTGTGACCTCCGAAAAAATTTTTTGTCATTAAACAATCGTCGCCTGATTGCCGAGGACGTAACAGTCGCGCTTTGTCGGCATGGGGAAATTGTTTTCGTGGGCGAAGTCAACGTTTTCCGTCATGAAAGGATGTTCTCCATATTTTTGCAAACATTGAACCTTATAGTTGAAAGAAATTCTGCGATATTGCTCAATGTTGAAGACGCGGGAAAATTTTTCAAGCTTGCCTAAAATTTCCAGCGGCAACAGCGTCCGCAAACACTTGGCGCACACGCCGCAATTCGAGCCGTCGAGATTATTCTTAAAGCACACGTTTAAATGTTTTTGCGCAAAGTTCCAGTCAACCATCTTTTTTAATTTATCCACGCGGCGATATTGGCACCCGTCAACGATGAGCTCCGTCCGGTCAGTCTGAATCAACGGCACCAAATACGATTCGCAAAACGCTGATAGGTCATCGTTATGGTAATGTTCACTGAAATTTTTTATTTCTTCGTACCCCATGCCGCTTGAAGTGTAATATCTGGAAATATTTTTGCCGAGACTGAAAGCGCAAGAATATTGAGCAAGGAAAATCATAGAAATGTGTCGCTTCTTGATTTTGTCAATCACGCGATTGAAAGTATGCGAGTTCGACGCCAACGCGTATAGTGGCAAGTTCAAATCTTTGGCGGCTGCGGTATTTCTGCGGAGGAGAGTTTTATAAAGTTTTTGTCCGGTATTGTCAAATCGCTGATTATGTAAATCATGGTCGAAATAGAACAGCGCGTTAATTCGATAATCGGGGTCAGTCTCCTTAACAAAGTGATCGTAAATCGTCGACAGCGAATCCACGCCGCAAGAAATGCCCGCGCCAATTAAATTGCCTTTGCGTTTGGCTGATGTAAAGCCGTCGACAGTGAATTTGACGGGCGCAAGGTCCGGCGAGAAGTCGCAGAAAATTTTTTGCACATACCACTTGATATTTTGATACAGCTTCTTGGAAATTTTGCCGCGAATGTGCAAATCCTGCTTATGGAACATTGCCAGATACAGCGGCACGAGTACAAAGGCGTCGTAGGTGTCGTCGGCAAGCATGTCGCCATTAGCTTTGTCAACTTCAAAGTAAAGCGTCTTTTCGGGATACGGCGACAGCATGTCGGTAAAAGTTATATCTGCTTCGAGTCGAACACCCCCCCCCACGGCATATTTGCGCAGGTTGGAAATTTCAATCATTGCATAGACCTCCGTTAAATAACCACAGCATTTTGACCGAGAACATAACAATCACGCTTGGTCGGCATGGGGAAATTGTTTTCGCGGGCAAAGTCGACGTTGTCCATAACGATGGGGTCGCCGCCGCAGAAATCTTCCAGACAACGAATCTTGTAGTTGAAAGAATTTCTGCGGTATTGCTCAATGTCGAAGATATCCGAAAATTTATCGAGCTTGCCCATAATTTCAAGAGTGAGCAAAGTCCGCAAACACTTGTCGCACACGCCGCAATTCGCCGTGTTCCTGTGATTCGGTTTCCAGCTTACGCAAACGTTCAAATGCCTTTGCGCAAAATCCCAATCGACAATGTTTTTTATTTTATCGATTCGTCGGTACTGACATCCGTCAATTATCAATTCGAAACGTTCTGTTTCAATCAACGGCAAAAAGTAAGATTCACAGAAAGGAGCAAGAGTGCGGTCATGAGTGTGATCTTCAAATTTTTTTATTTGTGAATAGCTGTAAGCACTCGCCATATAGTATCTGAAAATTGCGGATTGTAAACTTAGGATTGATGAGTACAAGGCAATGTAACTTATCGAAAGCGTTCCGCGATGTTTGCGCATTATCGGATATGTGAAAAAATAGAGATTGGTATCTAAACCATAAAAAGGAAGACCGAGTTCATCAGCTGCCTTTTTGACATGTTGAACCAGATTGTTGTAAACGGTAACGCCGGAAGAATCTGTCAGATGACTGCGCGGCTCGTGGCTGAACAGGAACAGTGCATTGATTCGATAGTCGGGGTCAGTCTCCTTGACAAAGTGATCGTAAATCGTCGACAGCGAATCCACGCCGCAAGATATGCTCGTGCCGATTAAATTGCCTTTGCGCTTGGCTGATGTAAAGCCGTCGACAGTGAATTTGACGGGCGCAAGGTCGTCGGAAAAATCGCACAGGATTCGCGGAATGTACCATTTGATATTTTGATAGAG
>CAMZDU010000209.1 GCA_947305445.1 uncultured Selenomonadales bacterium | reverse complement strand
ACTGCGTTTCCCGGCCTGTAAAAAATTTTCTTGACAGCCGACGACTGAACCGTTATAATTGCGCTTGTCTTAAGGGACATGGGGTTGTAGCTCAGATGGTTAGAGTGCCTCGTTGACATCGAGGAGGTCACAGATTCGAGTTCTGTCAGCCCCACCAATTTTTTTTTAGGGCTCGCTTAGCTCAGTTGGTAGAGCACCGCCGTCACATGGCGATGGTCGGGGGTTCGAGTCTCTCAGCGAGCACCACTTAACACGAAAATATTTACAGTCATAAAAAAATTCCCTGTCGATTGCGCGGGGAATTTTTGGTTGCCGAAAAATTTTCGCGACGGTTGCGACGACGACTGACTGCAAAAAAATTTTGGCGGCAAAAAAAAATCCCGCCGAGTTTTTTCGACGGGATAAATTTTTTTTATGCAATTCGTTCAAACGTCGATTGCGGGAACTTTTGCGCGGACGACAATCATCACGACTGCCAAGCACGCCAAAGCCGCGCCCAAGCCGAGCCAACCGTTTTGAGCGACGCCGCCGACGATGTAACCGACAATGCAACATGCCGACACCGTCAAAACATAGGGCACTTGCGTTGAAACGTGGTCGATGTGATGACATTGTGCGCCCGCCGAAGCTAGGATTGTCGTGTCGGAAATTGGTGAGGCGTGGTCGCCGCCGACCGAGCCGGCCAAAATCGCCGCGATACAAATTACCAGCAAATTCGCCGCCTGTTCCGTCGGCAAATTAATCAGCACGGAAATTGCAATCGGAATCAGTATGCCGAACGTGCCCCAGCTCGTGCCCGTGGCGAACGCCAACGCCATCGCCACGACGAAGAAAATTACCGGCAGGAACATTACTAACGACGAATGCTCCTGAACAATCGTGCCGACATAGCCGCCCAAATTCAGATATTTATCGGAGCAGATGCCCGACAGCGTCCACGCCAAGCACAGAATAAAAATTGCGGGCACCATTGCTTTAAAGCCTTGCGAGTAACATTCGCAGTATTCGGAGAAATTAACGACTTTGCGCGGCAAATAGAGTAGCGAAATAAAAATCAGCGCGATGAACGAGCCGAGAGCCAAAGCCTTAGAGGCGTCGCAATCGGCGAAGGCTTCGGAAATCGTTTTGCCCTCGTGTATGCCGCCCGTGTACAACATGCCGTAAATACAGACGGAAATTAAAATTATCAGCGGCAGAATCAAGTCGATGATTTTTCCTTGACCGCCCGTCGATTGTTCTTCGGCGACGTTGTCGCGGTATTCGGCGGGGATTTCAAAGTGCTCGTTGTTCTTGCGAACTTCCGCGCCCATTGTCGCGAAGTCGCGGCCGGTGACGATTATAAACACCATGAACAGCATCGTTAGTATCGCGTAGAGGTTGAACGGTATTGTTTGCAGGAAGAGCAAGAAGCCGTCAATCAACGAGGCCTCCGGCAAAGACGAGCCGACTGCCGCCGCCCAACTCGACACGGGCGCGATTATACAGACAGGAGCCGCCGTCGAGTCGATGACGTAAGCGAGCTTTGCGCGGCAGATTTTAAATTTGTCGGTGACAGGGCGCATTATCGTTCCGACCGTCAAGCAGTTGAAGTAGTCGTCGATAAAAATCAGCATGCCGAGGAACGCCGTTAATCTGAGAGCCGACCGTTTGCCCGAAATGACCGAACGCGCCCATTCGCCGTAAGCTCGTGTTGCGCCCGACTTGCTGATTATCGCGACCAATATGCCCAGTATAACTAGAAAGATTAAAATGTTCACGTTGCCGCCGACCTTCGACTCCATGATCTCAAAAAACGTCATGATTGATTCAAGAAAGTTGCCGCCCGTGAACAGCATTGCGCCGACGAAAATTCCGATAATCAACGACGTGTAGACTTCTTTCGTCCACAGCGCAAGGATTATCGTAATTATCGGCGGCAGCATTGACAACGCAGAGTTTTCCATTAGTCAGATAGTCTCCTTTGTCAAGTGCCCCATAAGTCAGGAGCTTGTAGGTAGATTAAAGGGCTTACGCCCAACCGTTTTATAAATACGTTGTTTTTTACGGCGAAACGATTTAATTGCAACCGCATCGCGCCGTCAAAAAGTTTATCAGAAAGAAAAAACATTTTCAATAAGCGGATTGCAAGAATGAAATAGATTGGGCGATAAATGATACCAATCCTCTGAACTTGAAAAAGTTTTTGTCTGAAAGTTGATTTCCGCTTATAACTTTTAACTGCTGGAAAAAAATTTTCCACAGCCGATTTGACTGCGGAAAAAATTTTTTTTTGTTCGGAAGTTATAAACCTTTGTCGATGAAATTTTTCTGGTAGTCGAAGCACTCGCCGGCAATATCCTTGTTAAGAATAACCAGGCACAACAGATTCGGGATTGCCATTAAACCGTTCATTGTGTCGGAAAAATTCCAGACAACGTCAAGTGTCTGCGTCGCGCCGATGAAAGTTATCAGACTGAACACGACGCGGTAAGCGATGATGATGGCGCGGTTGCTGACGAGATATTCTAACGACTTCTCGCCGTAATATTCCCAGCCGAGAATTGTCGAGTAGGCGAAAAGTGCCAGCGCAATCGAAACGATGTATTTCGCGCCTTCACCGTAAACCGTGCTGAACGCCAAAATTGTCAGCGGCGCACCGGAAACGAGCTTGCCGGTCGACGGGTCAAGAGTACCGAGGACACCCGAACTTGCAACAACCAAACCGGTCAAAAAGCAGATTATCATTGTGTCGAAGAAAGTTCCGGTCATAGAGATGATTCCCTGCTGAACGGCGTGCTCAACCTTGGCTGTAGAGGCGGCGATAGGAGCGGAACCCAAACCGGCTTCGTTAGAGAAGATGCCGCGGGCAATACCCTTTTGCATGGCTACGATCATCGCGCCGATCGCTCCGCCGGCGGCCGCCTTGAATCCAAAGGCGCCCTGGAAAATCTGCTCGATGGCTCCAGAAAGCAACGACAAGTTGCACAAAATGGCGAACAAGCCAAGGACAAAGTAAATAACGGCCATGACAGGAACGATTACGCCGGCTACGCTGGAAATGCGCTTGAGGCCGCCGATGATTACCAAAGCGGCTACAATCGCCAATACAATTGAGGCCACTACAACGACTGTGCTGTATGTTCCGATTCCGCCGACTGTGATTGTAGAAAGGTCTGATGTGGCTGTCTTGGCGAAAGTCTCAACGGCGCTTGTGATTGAGTTTACTTGGCTGAAAGTTCCGATTCCGAACAAGCCTACCATAGTTCCAAAGATGGCAAAGAGAACGGCGAGCAATTTTCCCAAAACGGGGAACTTGGCGCCTACGCCTTTTTCGCATGTATAGAAGGGGCCGCCCAAAATGTGGCCGTCAGACTTTTCTTCGCGGAAGTGGATGGCAAGCAAACACTCGGCGTACTTTGTGGCCATTCCCAAAAGAGCGGCAAGCCACATC
>CAMZDU010000208.1 GCA_947305445.1 uncultured Selenomonadales bacterium | reverse complement strand
AAATTTGGCGGTGCCGCCGGTTGGCAAAACGTGATTGGGACCGGCAAGATAATCGCCGAGCGGTTCGGGTGAGTATTCGCCTAAGAAAATCGCGCCGGCATTTTTTATTTTCGGCAACAGCGCGAACGGTTCACGCGTCAAAAGTTCCAAGTGTTCGGGCGCGGAGAAGTTGGCGAAGTCGACGGCCTCCTGCAAATTTTCCGCGACGACGATTAATCCGTTGCGCTCTATTGATGCGGTGGCAATCTCTTTGCGCGGGAGTTTGGCAAGCTGACTTTTAACCTGCTCGGCAATTTTTTCGGCAAGCTCCTGACTTGTGGTGATGACGATGCTACAAGCAAGAGGGTCGTGTTCGGCTTGGCTTAGCATGTCGGCGGCGGTGTAGACGGGATTGGCAAATTCGTCGGCGATAATCAAAATTTCACTCGGTCCGGCGAGCATGTCAATGTCGCAGTGACCGTAGACTTCCTTTTTGGCAAGCGTGACGAAAATATTTCCCGGTCCGACGATTTTGTTAACACGCGGGATTTTTTCCGTGCCGAAGGCCATGGCCGCAATCGCCTGCGCTCCGCCGATACCAAAAATTTTGTCGACGCCGGCAAGTTTTGCGGCAACAATCACGTAAGGATTAGTATTTGGCGTACACATGACGACTTCGCGGACGCCGGCGACTTTGGCGGGGATAACGTTCATCAAAACGCTTGACGGATAGGCGGCAGTCCCGCCTGGCACGTAGACACCGACACGGTCGAGCGCGACAATCGATTGACCGAGCAAAGAATTTTCCCCGCGATAAGTTATCCACGAGCGCGGCAACTGTTCGCTGTGATAGCGACGAATATTTTCGGCCGCACGCTTGAGCGAGTCCAAAACTTCCGGCTCGACAAATTTTTTTGCGCGGGTGAATTCCGACTCGTCAACGGAAAAATCCCCCGTAAGCTCCACGCCGTCAATTTTGCGCGTCCATTCAACCAGAGCATCGTCACCGCGCTTGCGCACGTCATTGACGATTCGACGAACAATTTCGACCGCGCTTAGGTCTTGGCCGAAAATTTTTTTGTTTGCCGCACGAACTTTGGAAGACAGTTCCAGCTCGTCGAAAGATTTTTTTGTCAAGAGTTTTTCAATTTCGCCGCGACCGACTTGTGTGCTGTTTACAATTCTCATAAAATTACCTCCGAAAAAAATTTTCCATTGCCACTTTAACGCAAAATTTTCAAGTTGACAAGTTCGACGCTTTGCAATACGATTTATAAAATTTTTCTGCGGAGGTGTCGGTCGTTGTCGCTGAAAGACACAAGTAAATTTTTAAGCTTGCTTCTTCGGCACAAGCCGCAACTGGTCGGTCTTGAACTCGACGAACACGGCTGGGCTGATGTTAACGAGTTGATTCGACGCGTGAGCAGACGTCGCCCGCTCGACCGCACGACGCTTGAGCAAATCGTTGCAACGGACGACAAGCAGAGATATTCTTTCAGCGCGGACGGAAAATTGATTCGCGCCAACCAGGGACACTCGATTCCCGTGGACGTGGAGCTTTCCGAACTTGAGCCGCCGCCGATTTTGTATCACGGCACGGGCGAACGGTTCGCGGCGTCAATAAAAATTCACGGCCTGCTTAAAAAATCTCGGCTGTATGTTCACCTGTCAAGCGACGTTGACACCGCAACCAAAGTCGGACGACGACACGGTACGCCAAAAATTTTTCGCGTCAACAGCGGCAAGATGTTTGCCGACGGATTTAAATTTTTTCGTTCAGTCAACGGCGTCTGGCTGACCGAACACGTACCCGTGAAATATTTGGAGGAATTTTAATGGAAAACTACACTTTTCAACCGCAGCGCGTCTGCTCGAAGAGAATCGACTTCGCGCTTGACGAGGCTGGTCGTCTGCACGACGTGAAATTTTTGGGCGGCTGTCCCGGCAATTTGCCGGCAATCGCCAGACTAGTCGAAGGCAAAGACGCCAAAGAGATCGCCGACATTTTGCGCGGCAACCCCTGCGGCGCACGCGGCACCAGTTGCGCCGACCAGCTGTCGATTGCCATTGACGAGGCGTTGAAGTCTCGCACGGCTTAAAGTTTTTGGAGGTATTATCATGGAAAAGCAAACTCTGATCGAAAAGATTAAATCGATGGCGGCGGCTCCGAGCTGTTGCGCCGAATTGAAGCAGGCGGTTCAAGCTTACTTGGACGCGCTGGGCACGGTCGAAGAAAAATCCGCCGCGAACAATCTGCTCGCCGAAATCGAAGAGGACATCACCCCCATTGACGGCTTGGTTGAGTTTGCTCACTCTCAGCACGCCGTTGAAATTTTCGGCGCGGACGGTGCGAAAAAATTTGCCGCTCATGCCGACGAACTCAAAGCGAGCGGCGCGAAGTATTGCGACTGCGGCGCGTGCGCTCCCGGCGTGGAAATTCTCCAAAACAAAAATATTCTTCTCAATTAACGTAAACTCGTCGACGAAAATTTTCGCAGCGACAACGATTCAACTGCTTCCAATTTCAATCAGCCGAGGTGAAATTTTTGAAACGTGTAGTAATAATCGGTGCGGGACCTGCAGGTCTCACTGCGGCTTATGAGCTGTCGAAGTACCCCGAAAAATTTTCGGTGACCGTTTTGGAAGAGAGCAACTGCTTCGGCGGAATTGCTCGTACCGTCAATCACAACGGCAACCGCATGGACATGGGCGGCCACAGATTTTTCTCGAAGGTGCCGGCCGTGAACGATTGGTGGGAAAAAATGTTGCCGACGCAGGGCACGCCCGCCAAAGATTATGTCGCGCTCGGCAGAGACTGCACCGTCAAAGCCGGCGGGCCGAATCCCGAACAAACCGACCGCGTCATGCTCCGCAGAAACCGCCTGTCGCGAATTTTTTTCCGCAATAAATTTTTCAACTACCCGATAACGCTGAGTTTGGCTACTCTAAAAAACATGGGCTTTTTCACGACGATTGAAGTCGGTTTGAGCTACGTTAAGAGCACCATGTTTAAGCGGCAGGAAAATTCGCTGGAAGATTTTTACATAAATCGCTTCGGCAAAAAATTGTACTCGATGTTTTTTGAAAATTACACGGAAAATCTTTGGGGCAGACACCCGCGCAACATTTCGCCCGAATGGGGCAAGCAACGCGTCAAAGGTTTGTCGATACTCGTAATCTTGCGCACGATGCTGGAAAAATTTTTCCACAAGTCGCCGCGCAAAATCGAAACGTCGCTGATTGAAGAGTTCGCCTATCCGAAGCTCGGTCCCGGTCAACTCTGGGATATTACGGCACGCGAGTCGGCCGACAACGGCGTCACAATCTTAATGGGCGCGAAGGCCGTCAAAATTCACAAGTCAGACAATCTCATCAACGCGGTTACTTACGAGAAGGACGGCAGGCAAATTGAGCTGAAGTGCGACTGTTTAATCTCGTCCATGCCGCTGAAAGATTTGGTCGTCGGCATGAACGACG
>CAMZDU010000207.1 GCA_947305445.1 uncultured Selenomonadales bacterium | reverse complement strand
AAAATTTTCGGCGTCTATAATGACTTAGCTTGTGCAAAAGAGCGATAAATTTATTGGAGGTATTTTAACATGGCAGTTGGTAAGGTAAAGTGGTTTAGCGCAGAAAAAGGTTACGGATTCATTGCTCGCGAAGAGGGCGACGATGTTTTCGTTCACTTCTCGGCCATACAAAGCGACGGCTACAAAACGCTCGATGAAGGACAAAATGTTTCCTTTGACATTATCGAAGGCGAGCGCGGCCCACAGGCAGCCAACGTCAAAAAACTTTGAGCGTTGAATCGCAAATCTTATCTTGAAAATGACTTGTTTCCGAAGAGCGTTTGTCGGAAGCAAGTCATTTTCATTTTAGGAGCACACTCGTGAAGCCGCAAACTTTTTACAAGCTCGTATCATGAATCAACTGCACCATTGCGAGCGCGACAAAAAAATTTTACTCCCCGCCCTGTTGCACTGATTGTCGCGTTGTACTATTATGCGCCCGACAGCGGCAAAGCGTTTGGTGGACGCAACGGCTGTCATGGGGAGATTCGACGGATTGGGGAATTCGGCGAATCTGCGCGGCTCGCACGCGGGTTGGGGAACTCGGCGGCAGACGCGGTCACTGTGGCGGATTGTCGGCCGAATTAGTAGGTTTTCGGCGACGGTTCGTCGTTTTAGTTTGTTTCGGGTTAAAGGGGTTCGTTTTCAGGCACTCGGAGCTGTTTCGCAGACAGTTACGCTGTTCGCTCAAATGTATGCATCTGTCAGGCTCCGCGAGGCCAATACAAAAACTTTTTCAAGAAGTCTCGACCCCCAAACGGCGAGACTTTGGAAAGGAGTTCTTTCTATATGAGCGATTTGTTAGAAAAGTTTTCTTTTGATTTGCAACGTTTTTTCGTTGGTGGCATCAGCACCGTAAAGTACAGCGAGATTAAAGCTTATGGCACAAGCGGTGCAACATATATGTGGCCCCAAGCCGGTAAACTGATTTATCTTGGCGGTAACTCATCGGGAACGTCACTGGAGATCACATATGGCGAATCAGGTATTGTTAGCGACGTTAGCAAGATCATACCGGGTATCGGCGAAGGCACTCTGCAAATAAGCGGCACGAGCCAAGGTTTAGAAGGCAGCGAATACATCTTCACGAAAGTCACTGATGATTTCTACTTCTTGGCGAGCGCAAGCGCGGTTGATTCAAGCAACAACTCCGGCGGCGTAGGTGCGGTCACGGGCGTTAACTTCGGCAACACAGAAGAAGGCGACATCCTCAACTTAACCGACAAGATAATTGATGATACAGTTGAATTCCAATACGGCGGCAAATCTTTCACCGACGAGAGTTATTTGCCCGGATTCAATATCAACGGTATCAGCGCGGCGTCTACCAAAACTCTTGCTTCTGAGGGCGATGGCGACTTCAGCCTCAACAAATTGACGGCCGGCGACACTTTCGATCTCAACACTGATATTGAAGTTTCGTTCTTGGGCGGTGAAGATGAAGACTCTGAGGCTCCCGGCGCAAGCAGTGCTACCGGCGGCGGCTCGGCCTTCTTCAACCTTGAGACGGGTCTCACCGGTGCAATCGTTGGTGAAAGCGGCATGTTGGCGATCATCGGCGGCTCGAATGGCGGCATTGCCAATCAAATGCTCAACATTAACGGCACAAGCATTGCTGTCGGCACGACCGATCTTTACTACGACAACAAAGTCAACGGCGACACCCCTGTTATCTATCTCGACGACTACAACATTGACGAAGGTCTTTCGTCTGTGGGCGTGACGGTCGGTGCGCAGGAGTTCACGTTCTACGGTCTCAGCGCGTCGTTCAACGGTCTCGTCCTCAACGAGGCTGGATCGGGCGCAACTGGCGTTCTCTTCGCGGAGGGCGAAAGTGAAGCGGCTCTCCTCGTCGACAACGAGTCCGCGTCGTCAGTCATGACCGGCTTCAAAGTCTACGACGGCGACCTCGATAATGCTAGCATTCTTCCGACGGTTCTTGATGCGGGCGAAGACGACGTTGCCGTTCTGAAGACCACTAACGACAGCGGTAGCTCGGCGTTCTTCTTGGTCGTAGGCGACAGCGCGGCAGTCCAAGATGCGGACGGCGGCACGACCGTTGCTATCCACGGTGAGGCTTCGGAGAGCGACTTCTTCGGCGTTGATTTCGACGCGGAAGGCAACATTAAAGGCATAGTCCCCGCGGCAGACGCGATCTCCGACGACGAAGAGTACACATGGTTTGAAGTCACCGGCAACGCGGCTTCATCTGCGGAAGACGGTATCTACTTCGGCGAGGAAGATAACGTCGTCGCAGTCGCAAGCGGCAGTTACGCTTACGGCGTCAACAAAAACGAAGTCGGTATCTTAATCAACAGCACAGACGAAACAATTTACGCCGCGGGCAACTCGACAGCCTACATCTACCTGCCTGGTACTACAGAAGAAGACGACGAAATCACCGAAGGCAAGATCACTGACCAAATCAACGGAAACAACGCGACCTATCAATACAAGAACGCCAGATTCGCTACCTTCCAGACGAACGGTACGAGCGGTATCACGGCATTTGTCTTCGACAATGAGGGTGACGCGATTCTTCGTGAAGAAGATTCAGATTTAACTTTGAAGTTCTACAACTACGGCACCAGTGCTTCAGAAGAACTCGAAGTGACACCTGTCGTCCAAGGCTCCGATTCGCATTGGGTCGAGATGATCTCGGCGTCCGGTGCAGTCGCGGAGACGGGCGTTGCAGAATTCGCGCTTAACGGCTTCGGCGACAGCTCGACGGTTGAATTCGGTGCTGCGTCGTTTGCTTACAGCGAAGGCGGCGACGGCAACGAATTCTTCTTCAACAGCGCGGGTTCGGCTCTCGGATTCAGTGCAACCGATCAAGTCACGATGAACGCGGAAGCGGCAGCATTCATGGCGGGCGGTAGCTTCGCAATCAACGGCGCGTTTGTCGACATCAGCGCGAGCGGCGTCACTGAAGACGGCGTCATCTACAACGCGGGCGACAGTAGCTTGCTCGGTCTCGGCGACGGCACGAAGATCACTGACGCGGGCAACATTGAGAAGATTTACGCGATGAGCGGCACTTACACCTTCGGCGAGAGTTCCGCTTACGACGTCGTCGCAATGGGCACGGGTACCTCTTCGCCGTTCTTCAACGTGTCGGGTAGCGTAGCTGAAGGCTTCACCTTCCAGACTGTCGGCGACGCAATCACCGGTTCGTTGAACGAGCTTGAACTCACCAACGGCGCGGGCGGCTCGACATTCGATATCCCCGATGCTTACGAAGAAGAAGGCGGCGACGCTCTCGAAAAATTCACAATCACCAAGACCGACGAAAACTTGTTCGAGATGAGCGGCTTCTCAACCGGCAACTTCATCGACTTTGCAACGGGCGCGGATCTCACGTTCCAAGCTCTCGGCGGCTCCACTGTTGCTGTTGAGTTCACGGCACCCGAAGGCACACTTTCCGGCGTCAATAATCTGACA
>CAMZDU010000206.1 GCA_947305445.1 uncultured Selenomonadales bacterium | reverse complement strand
GGCACGTCGAACATAATGTTGCGCATAATCCGTTCGATTATGGAGCGCAGACCGCGTGCGCCGGTTTTACGCTGAATTGCCTCGCGTGCTATAAGCCGCAGTGCATCTTCCTCGAAGCTAAGTTTGGAGCCGTCCATCTCCATAAGTTTTTGATACTGCTTGACAAGCGCGTTGCGCGGTTTAGTCAGAATATCGACAAGCGCGTCCTCGTTTAGTTCTTCAAGCGTCACAATAATCGGCAATCGTCCGACAAATTCGGGAATCAGCCCGTTGTTAATCAAATCGTCCGGCATAACGTCTTTGAGCGTCTTGCCGACGTCTTTTTCGTCTTTGGAAGTAATCGCCGCACCGAAACCGACTTGAGTGCCGCGTGTCCGATCCTCAATGATTTTATCCAGCTCGTTGAACGCGCCGCCGCAGATGAACAAAATATTTTTTGTGTTAATCGTGACGGTTTCGGGTTGCATTTGCGGGTGACGATTCGGCATTTGAATGTTGACGCGTGTGCCCTCCAAAATTTTCAGCAAAGCTTGTTGAACGCCTTCGCCGGAAATATCGCGGTATATGCCGGGCTTGCGGGCGATTTTGTCAATCTCGTCAATGTAGACAATTCCGCGCTCGGCTTTGTAAACATCACCGTCGGCCGCACGAATCAGCGCGAGCAAAACGTCCTCCACGTCCTCGCCGACGTAACCGGCTTCGGTCAGCGCGTTGGCGTCGACAATGGCTAGCGGCACTTTCAAAATTTTCGACAGCGTTTGTGCCAGAAGAGTTTTGCCGCAACCGGTCGGACCGATCATAAGTATATTGGACTTTTGCAACTGAAGACCGTCTTTGCCGGCGGGATAATAGCCGGCGCGTTTGTAATGATTGTACACGGCGACGGAGACAGTTTTTTTGGCGTCTTCCTGCCCGATGATGTACTCGTCGAGTTTGGCGCAAATCTCCTTTGGCTTGGGCAAATTGTTTGTACCGACGTCGTCATCTTCCTCGTCGCGATCCCGTTGCAGGATATCGTTGCACAGTTCAACACAACCGTCGCAGATATAGACACCCTTGCCGGCAATCAACTTGCGGACGACGTGTTCGCTTTTGCCGCAGAAGGAACATTTCAAATCGTCGCGGTCTTTATCGAATTTCAACACGTTCGCACCTCCGTGTTAATCGGGAATTATGCGGCTTCGGCAATTAGGTATTTGGAATTAAGAATTTGAAATTTTTACAGCGGCTGTTCTCTCGTCGTCAACCGAATCCTAATTCCTCATTGCCTGTGCGCAGGCGCATCATTCCTCAGTGCTTTTCGGCGGGCGCGTGACAACGTCGTCAATCAAGCCGTAAGCTTTGGCGTCCTCGGCGGTCATGAAGTTGTCGCGCTCGGTGTCCGCCACAATTTTTTCACGCGGTTGACCGGTGTGCTTACAGAGTATGTCGTTGCCGACTTCGCGCAGTCGAAGAATTTCCCGCGCCTGAATTTGAATATCTGTCGATTGTCCGTGTGCGCCGCCTAACGGCTGATGAATCATAATTCTGGCCAAAGGCAATGCGAAACGTTTGCCCTTCGCGCCCGCCGTCAAAAGCAAGCTGCCCATGCTGGCCGCCTGCCCGATACAAATCGTCGATACGTCGGGTTTGATGTATTGCATCGTGTCGTAAATGGCCAGACCGGCTGTGACGACGCCGCCGGGACTGTTTATATAAAGGTGAATGTCTTTGTCCGGATCTTCCGATTCGAGGAACAGCAACTGCGCGACGACGGAATTGGCAACGTCATCATTTATCGGGCCGCCGAGCAAAACGATTCTGTCCTTCAGCAGACGCGAATAAATATCGTAAGCGCGCTCGCCGTAGCCCGTCTTCTCAATAACCATCGGCACGTAATAAGCCATAATTTCCACCTCAAAAAGTTTTCAAAAAAGGGCGGGAGATTTTTCTTCACGCCCTAAAAAAATTTTCAGTTGTCTTTGTCGGTTGCAGGTGCTTCGGTCGGAGCCTCCGCAGTTGTCGAAGCTTCTGCCGATTTGTCGGTCGGAGCCTCCGCCGGTGCTTCGGCGGGAGTTGCGCCCGCCATGTTGTCGATTATAAATTTCATGGCCTTGCGGCGACGAATGCTGCTCATCACGTTGAGGAGTTGGCCGCTATCCTGTAAATATTTTGCGATTTGCTTGGGCGGCGTACAATACATCTGCGACATCATAGAGATCTCGAAGTTAAGCTCGTCCTGCGTGACGGAAATTTTTTCCGCATCGGCAACCTGCTCAAGCAAAATATCCGTCAAAACATTTTTCTTGGCGGTCTCGCGGTAATCTTCGCGTATTTGCTCAATGTCCGCGCCGGAAAAGGCCGCGTACTGTTCGAGCGTCATGCCCTGCGTTTGGAGCTGTGCGGACATGTCGTTAATCATCTGCGTCACGCGATTTTCAATCATTACGGGCGGCAGATCAATCGTCATGTTCTCAACAGCCTTTTCGATAACGGCTTGCCGCTGAGCTTCGACGGCGCGGCGTTCGGCGTTTCTCTCCAAGTTTTTGCGAATGTCAGCTTTGTACTCGTCGAGAGTTTGGAAGGTGCTGACTTTTTTGGCAAATTCGTCGTCGAGGTCGGGAAGTTCGCGGTGTTTAATGCTGTTGATTTTGCATGCGAATTCGGCTTCTTTGCCCGCGACGTCTTTGGCGTGATAATCGTCGGGGAAAGTGACTTTGACCGTGAGTTCGTCACCGGCCTTCGCGCCGATAAGTTGCTCCTCGAAGTCGCCGATAAATTTATGTGCGCCAATCTCCAGCGGCTGATCCTTTGCTTCGCCGCCCGCGAATTTTTCGCCGTCAATGGTGCCGGTGTAATCCAGCGTGATGAAGTCGCCGTCAACAATCGCGTCGCCTTCGGCCGCGTCGATAAGTTTGGCGTGATGTTTGCGCATCTGCTCTATCTGCTCGTCGACTTGCTCGTCAGTGACAGGCTCGACATTTTTTTCCGCGTCGAGATTTTTGTATTCGCCGAGTTTGACTTGCGGGAAGGGCGTAAATGTCAGCGTGAAGACAAAATCTTTGCCTTCTTCGTTGGTGAGGACGTCCGCTTTATTTTCGGTGACGGGCACGAGATTTAAAATGCGCAGAGCTTCACGCGTCGACTTCTGCAACAAAAATTCGCTGGCCTCGTTGATAATGGTGTCTTTGCCGACGTTTGCTTCGAGAATCTTGAGCGGAATATTGCTACCTCTGCGGAAACCGCGAATGTTGACGCGCTCGCTAAGCATTTTGACGGTGCGTTTAATCGCCTTGGAAAATTCCGCCGCGTCCTCCGTGACTGTCAGTTCAATGGTGTAATCGTCTATTTTTTTCTGAGTGAGCTTCAAAATTTTAACCTCCTCGTTCGTTATGCAACACGGCGTTTATAATAGCATAGCACGGCGAAAAAAGCAATTATGAATTGATGAGACTTCACGGGCGATTAGGGGTTGTTGGTAAATTAAAAGTGAATAACACAAGCAGCGAGTAATACAAAAT
>CAMZDU010000205.1 GCA_947305445.1 uncultured Selenomonadales bacterium | reverse complement strand
CGAACGTTTCGACGAGATGCTGACCGAATTGGGCATTCCGCGTCCGCGAGGAATCAGCGTCACCAATCTCGACGACGCGATAAGCGGTGCGGCGAAAATCGGCTACCCCGTCATGGTTCGTCCAAGTTACGTGCTCGGCGGCCGCGCAATGGAAATCGTCTACAACGAGGAAGAACTTCGCGATTACATGAGCCGCGCCGTTAAAGTCACGCCCGATCACCCCGTCCTTGTCGACAGATACATGCAAGGCACGGAGGTCGAGGTTGACGCGATTTGTGACGGCGTCGACGTTGTTATCCCAGGTATAATGGAGCACGTCGAGCGGGCGGGCGTTCACAGCGGCGACTCAATCGCTGTTTATCCGCCGCAAACTCTTCCGTCGAAAGTCATTTACACAATCACCGATTACACGAAACGGCTTGCGCTTGAGCTGGACGTTCGCGGACTGCTGAATATTCAATACGTCGTCGCGGACAGCAAAGTTTACGTTATTGAAGTCAATCCGCGTTCAAGTCGCACGGTTCCTTTCCTGAGCAAAGTCACTGATATTAAAATGGTTAACGTTGCGACGCGAGCGGCTCTCGGCGCGACACTCAAAAACATGGGCTACTATTCCGGCTTGGTTGAGCCGAAGCCGTATGTCGCGGTTAAAGCGCCTGTGTTCTCCTTCGCGAAGATGCAGGACGTTGATATTTCGCTCGGCCCCGAAATGAAATCAACCGGAGAGGTCATGGGAATCGATTACCATTACGCACGCGCACTTTACAAGGCGATTACCGGCGCGGGCATGAACATTCCTAAAAACGGTTGCATTCTGTTCACCGTTGCCGACCAGGACAAAGAGGAGATGAAACAGCTGGCCAAAGCTTTCTACGAACTCGGCTTCAAGCTCGTCGCCACCGAAGGTACTGCCCGCGCTCTGCAATCTATCGGCATTGACGCGGAAGTTGTCGGCAAAGTTCATCAGCGCAGCACCGACATTATCCATATGATTAAGCTCGGCAAAATTCACATGGTTGTTAACACGCAAGCTCCCGGCAAACACATCGCCAAGGACGGATTCCGCATTCGCCGCGCCACGGTGGAATTAGGCGTCCCGTGTCTGACAAGCCTTGATACCGCCTGGGAAGTCATGCGCGTTTTAACTTTCATGCGCGACAGACGCCTTGTTTATTCGCTCGCCCTGCAGGATTACGTCGGCGGCGGTGATGCTCTGGCATGAGCAACGTAGAATTTCAATCGGACGAACAAATTTTCGAGTGAGATTCAAATTTTTTGGAGGACGCGACATGCCCGACGAGTTGAAAAATTTTTTGAGCCGCGAACTTGATGAAATCAAGCGCAACAAAAATCGGACGGGTGTGCTCGGTGCATGTTTAGTCGCGCTGATGATTTTTTCGTTGACGGACGACGATTCCCGCAGTGATGAGATTAACTTAAACGAATCGGCGACGCCTCCGCCCGTGACAAAAGATTTGCCCGTCAAGCCGTTGCCCGTAACGAAAATTGACGGCGTAACGCTCGTGCTCGGTGCCAATGCCGACGCGCTGACCGTTGCCGACCCTTTCGCCGGCGCAAAAAAAAACAAGCCGCCAACAAAATCCGTTGCGACGATTCAACCGCCTGTAATTTTTCAGCCGCCGCCGATTCCTCAACCGGTCGCGCCGCGTGAAAAAATTTTCCTCACGGGCACGGCCATAAGCGGCAACGTCAAGACTGCAATGTTTATGCGCGGCAAGGAGACGCTTTTCCTCACAATCGGCGACGAACTCGACGGACGGCGCATCGTCGACGTAACGCCCGATTTTGTGATGTTCGCGGACGGCGCACGCGTTTACCTTCAAAAGGAAGTGAACTGATTGATATCGAAAAAATTTTTGCCGCTGGTGACGTCGGCAATTTTTTTTATGACGACGCACGTTGCGGCCGCGCCAATGACAATCAGCGTGCACGACGCCGACTTGCGCTCGACGATAATGCTCGTGGCCAAAACCGGCGGACTTAACGTTTCTGTCGACGACACTGTTAAGGGGAAAATTTCCATCTCGCTCACGGACATTGAGCCGCTACAAATCCTCGACATAATCGCCCGAACGAAAAGTCTTCAGCTCATGCAAGAAGGCGGCGTCTTTATCATGACGGCGGCAAGTTATGAACTCATGCAAAGCTACGTCTTCCCGATAAGATACGGCGACGCGGAGACTTTGCGCGAGGCTGTCATAATGTCGCTTGATCCGGAGACGGAACGTTTGCCAAATCAGACGACGCGCATAAAAAATGCCGACGGCTCCTACACATACCGCTACACCTACCGCGACGAGGAGACCGGCGACGGCCGCGCCACTGAAGTTAAAAACATTACGCGCAAGGACAGAGTTTACGTCAACCCCGAAGTCAACGCGCTTGTCCTCTTCGGCACGCCCGCCGAATATGAACGCGTCAAAAATCTTCTGGAGACTCTCGACGTGGAGCTTAAGCAAGTTTCGGTCGAGGCTCGCATTGTTGCTTTGGACAAGAGCGCGACAAAAAATCTCGGCATCGAGTGGCTGTGGTCAACCGTTCCGCAAAATTCTTCGACGCGTGAAGAAAACATGGACGCTTCCGGTGCTTACGGAATGTTTCAATTCGGGCACGTGGCCGAAGGCGGCATACGCAACGAATGGTATTACGCCGCACGGATTAACGCGCTCGTCACCGACGGCAAGGCCAAGATTCTTTCTCGACCGAACGTCACGACGATTCAGGGACGCGAGGCAGTGATTAACGTCGGTAGCTCCGTGCCGGTGCCCACCACGCAGACGACAAATTCCACCGTCACCACTTCGATTGAATATCGCGACGCGGGAATTATTCTTCGTTACACGCCGCGCATAAACGTCGACGGCACAATTACCGCAAAAATCCACACGGAAGTTAGCACGCCGCAATTCGTCGAGGACATGCAAGCTTATCGATTCAACACGCGTTCGGCGGACACGACCGTCACCGTGCGCGACGGCGAGGCAATGGTTATCGGCGGGCTTATCGGCGCGGAGGAGGCCAAGTCCGTCAGCAAAATTCCCTTCCTGGGCGACCTGCCGATTTTGGGCGCACTCTTCCGCAATCACCATAAGAGCAAGTCCGAATCCGAACTGATAATTTTTTTGACGGCGCACGTGCTCGGCAGTCGACAATGAAAATTTTTACGCACGACAACTTGAATCCGCCACTTTCGAGCTGAAAATATTCAATTAAAAATCAGAAGCCCCTGACATGGGGAGTGTCACCTGCCAAATCAGATTAACCGACTTCGTAGGTTCTGTACATTTTGATTTCTTCGAGATTGTCTTGAAGATTCCATACGCCGCAAGGACAGACGCCCGCGCAGATTCCGCAACCAATGCATTTTGATTCGTCGCTGACATATTCCCAAGAGCCGTCGTCATGTTCGATTCGTGTAATTGCCTTTTCGGGGCAGGAGTTCAAACAAATTTTACAATCGCGACATGTGCCGCAAGAAACGCAACGTAAATGTTCGTGCATGGGGTCGGGA
>CAMZDU010000204.1 GCA_947305445.1 uncultured Selenomonadales bacterium | reverse complement strand
CGGCCTTCATGCGCGTGGAACCCGTCAAAGCTTCCGCGCCGGTCACGGGTGTTATCGCAATGTCGACGACTTTTGCGAGCGCGGAATTTTCTGCGCAGGACACGCCGACAGTTATCGCGCCGAGTTTTTTTGCGAAGTCAACGCCGCCCAAAACGTACGGCGTTCTGCCCGAAGCCGTGATGCCGACAAGCACGTCCGCCGCGCAGAAATTTTTTTCGCGCAAGTCGGTCGCGGCAAGCAAGCGATTGTCCTCCGCGCCCTCAACCGCACGAATCAACGCACCCTCGCCGCCGGCAATGAGACCTTGAACCATGTCGGGCTTAACACCGAAAGTCGGCGGACACTCCGACGCGTCAAGCACGCCGAGCCGACCCGAAGTTCCCGCTCCGATATAAAACAATCGTCCGCCGCGTGAAAGTCTGTCGGCAATGACATCAACGGCACGAGCGACCTCCGGCAGGACGCGCTCGACTGCAACGGCAACTTTTTTGTCCTCGTCGTTTATAAGCTTGATCATATCAAGCGTGGTGCATTCGTCAATGTGAGCCGTCGCGGGATTGGTCAGCTCGGTCGTCAGTTCAGCAAAGTTTTCTGTCATCGCAATTACCTCACGGAATAAAAATCAGCTCGGCGACTTCGGAGTTGCCGTCCTCAATCAGCGACTGCTTAAATCGATGGAGCGGCGCGAAAATCGGCGAGCCTTTCAGCCGCAGTTGAAACCTCAACAACGTGTGCGAATTCGTGCCCAAAACGGGAATCCTCGTCAAAACATATGCATTGTCGTCATTGTTTGCCAAGCCGTAATCTTCGATAAAGCCGGCGCGGAATCCGACCTCTTTGCACGTGTCCTCGGCGTCAACGGTGTATCTGCCGTCGGGGTAAGCAATAAATTTAGCGGGCTTCTTTAGTGCCCACTCAATAGCCTGTTTGGAGCCGTAAATTTCGTTCCAGAGTTTGTCGCCTCTCAGCGTCGTCAAATTTTTGTAAGTCATGGTGTGGCTTTCAATGTCGATAAAGCCGCCCAACTGCAGTGCCCGCGCCTGCTCCCAAGTCAGATAATCTTTCATGCCGATGTGATCCGTCACGACGAAAACCGTCGCCCGCATTCCGTATTTTTGCAGAATTGGAAAGACGTTGCTGTAAATGTCCGCGTGGCCGTCGTCGAAGGTCAACACGACGGGATTTTGCGGCAGAGTTTTGCCGACTTCCCAGGCGTCGAGCAGGTCGTCCGGCGAAATGACATGGTAGCCGTTGTCAATCAAAAATTTCATCTGCGCGTCGAAGTCCGCCACAGTTAGCGTCGTCGGATTTTTGTCGGCGTCGTTGACGCGATGATAGACCAAAATCGGCACGCCGTCAGCTTCGCGCTCGAACAGCCAGAAGACAAAACCTGCCGTCGCCAACACGAGCACGAGCAACGCAATCAAAAATTTCTTCATGATTCCGACAATCCTTCCAGTAAATTTTCAGTCAATATATAACAAGCGGCGGGCAGTGTCAAGATTAGCGAATAGCGAATAGCGGATAGGTATTAACAGTAGTGCGTCGTCAGCTATCGCCAACTAAAAAAACATTAACTATTCCTTAGTGGAAGGCGCAATTTTCATCAAAGCTTTATAGACGCGGCCAATCCATTTGTGATAATATATGCGGCGTTTAGGAGGGATCATATGGCCGGAACAACTTTGAGACGCGACGACGTGAATCAAGCACCGCGCGCGCCGAAGAAAAAATCTTCAACGTTCCTGAAAATTTTTATCGGACTTATAATTTTTATAATCGTAATGGCGGTCGGTGTCGGTATTGGATTCGTGACTGCCAATCTTAACGTGAAGGCGGACTTGTCGAAAGATATACTGCCGCCCGCCTCGTCGCAGATTTATGATTCCGCCGGCAACGAAATAGCCAACATTCACGCTACGGAAAACCGCGTGCCCGTCAAAATTGAACAGATACCGGTCAATTTGCAAAATGCTTTCGTAGCCATTGAGGACAATCGATTTTACGAGCACAAAGGTGTTGACTTCCGCGGGTTGCTTCGTGCGGCTTACACTAACATTATAGCGCATGAAATTGCCGAGGGCGGCTCGACAATTACTCAACAGCTCGCAAAAAACGCCTACCTCACGCAAGACAGAACGATCAAGCGCAAGATTCAAGAAATTTTCCTCGCGTTGCAACTCGAAAAGCAGTATACCAAGCAGGAAATTTTGGAGCTGTATCTCAATCAAATTTATTTCGGGCAAGGTGCTTACGGTGTGCAGGCGGCCGCTAAAACTTATTTCGGCAAAAATGTTGAAGACTTGACGCTCGGCGAATGCGCAATGCTCGCGGGCATACCCAAAAGTCCGAACTACTACTCGCCGTTCAACAATCTCAACGCCTCGATTGAACGCCGCAACACCGTTCTTGATCAGATGATTACTTACGGCTACATCAATTACAACGAGGCCGCCGCCGCGAAAAATGCCGAGATTGTCCTTGCGCCGCCGAACGTTCCCGAAAAGCACAAGGACGCCATGTATTTTATCGAATACGTCACGCAACTTTTGGTCGACCGTTACGGTGCCGATGCCGTCTACAAAGAGGGTCTCAAAGTTTACACGACGATTGACCTTGACATGCAGCGCATGGCCGAAGAAGCTTTGCTGACTTATCTGTCGCCAGATTATACCGACGCGAACGGTATCGTTCAGCCGCAAGGAGCCGTCGTCGCCATTGAGCCGAAGACCGGCTATATTCGCGCAATGGTCGGCGGACGCGGCACCGATCAATTTAACCGCGCAACCATGGCCGAACGTCAGCCCGGCTCCGCTTTTAAGCCGTTCGTATTCGTTGCGGGGCTGGAGAACGGCTACACGCCCGACACCGTCATTGAGGACAGTCCCATTAATATTGACGGTTGGCGGCCGCAAAATGACAGCCGACGTTTCAGCGGCAACGTTACACTCCGCACGGTGGCAACTTTTTCCATGAACGTGCCGACCGTCAAGATTGCGCAAGCTCTCGGCATCGACAAGGCAATTTTTTACGCGCAGGAGATGGGAATTTCGACCTTCGTGTTGAGCGGCGACCCCAACGATACAAATCTTGCCGTAGCACTCGGCGGCATGACCAGAGGCGTCACTCCGCTTGAAATTGCCAGCGCATACGGCACCTTCGCAAACAGCGGCGTCTACGTTCCGCACATTGCCATAACCAAAGTCCTCGACCGCAACGGCAACATCATTCACGAAGCCGTCCCCGAAGGCCGTCAAGTCATCACGCAGGAAAGCGCGGCCAATTTGACGAGCATGCTTGAAGACGTAATCGCCCGCGGCACGGGCAAAGCTGCGGCCATTGGTCGTCCCGCCGCCGGCAAAACCGGTACCACCAGCAATTACAACGACGCATGGTTTGTCGGTTACACGCCCAATCTGAGCTTCGGTGCCTGGGTGGGTGGCGACGAGCGGGATGTCCACTTCAATTCAATGGCCTTGGGGCAGGGCGCTAATGCCGCACTGCCCATAGTAGCCCTCTTCCTGCAGAAGGTGTATGCC
>CAMZDU010000203.1 GCA_947305445.1 uncultured Selenomonadales bacterium | reverse complement strand
CCTTGAAGTTCTCGGTATCAAGTCGTGCACGGCGAGCGGTTACGAGGCGGACGACATAATCGGCACGCTGACGACACAGGCCGCCGAAAATTTTTTCGTGGAAATTTTGACGGGCGACCGCGACGCCTTCCAACTTCTCAATCCGACGACACGCGTCCTGTACAACAAAAGCAAACTCGTCGAGATTTATGACGAGCAAAAATTTCTGGACGAGTTCGGATTTGCGCCACCGTTGCTCGTCGACTTCAAAGGGCTTAGCGGCGACAACTCTGACAACATTCGCGGCGTCAAAGGTATCGGCCCGAAAACCGCGGCCAATTTAATTCGCGACTTCGGCACGCTGGAAAATATTCTTGCTCGCCGCGCCGAGATTGCCGCGAAAAAAGTTCGTGCCCTGCTTGAGACTTCCGCTGAAGATGCCGTCATGAGCAAACGTCTTGCGCAGATTGTCCGCAACGTGCCTGGCATCACCTTCGACGAGGTAAATTTTGCAATCGCGCCGAATCTGCCGCGGCTCGACGAATTTTGCAACCGTTACGCGCTGACCAAGCTAAAAAAACAAATTCACGACATCTTCGGCGAGACGAACCTTTTCACCGCGCCGCCGCCGCCCGCCCATGACGTTTGGCCGATTGACTTCGACAAAATTTTTTCGGCGGAGATTGTTACGATTACTCAACGCGCAATGAAAAATTTCGCCGTGAAAATTTTCGGCGGAGAAATTTTTTCCGCGACCCGCGACGACGTGCAGAAAGTTTTTGACGAGTTCAACGGCAAAATTATTTTGCGCGACGTGAAAAATTATCTGCACGTGTTCACCGTTCGCGACCTTGCGAAAATTTTTGACGCGGAGCTTGCGGCTTATTTGCTTCGTCCCGAAATTGATAAGAGCGTCCGCGACGAAGAGTTGCGCGGCGGCGAAGACGTTGCGGCGGCGGCCGTTGCCCTTGAAGACGTTGCCGACGGTTACGAAAAACTTTTGACTGACGCGAACTTGACGAAGCTTTATCGCGAAATCGAATTGCCGCTGACAGAAGTGCTTGCCCGCATGGAACAGCGCGGCGTCTTCGTCGACAAAGCTCGGCTCGAAAAAAAATCTGCCGAAATGACGGAGCGCATCTCCGCATTGGAGCAGAATATTTATGAATTGGCCGGCAAGACTTTCAACATCAACTCGCCCAAGCAACTTGCCGACGTGCTGTTTGTTAAACTCAAACTTCCGCACGCGAAGAAGACTAAGACCGGTTATTCGACCAACGCCGAAGTTTTGGAGGAGCTTAAGCACAGTCATCAGATTGTTGCGGCGATTCTCGACTTTCGTGCGCTGACAAAGCTCAAGTCGACGTATCTGGACGGACTTGGCAAACTCATCGGCAGTGATGGACGCGTTCACACGAATTTTAATCAGATGATTACGGCGACGGGCAGACTGTCCGCTTCCGAACCGAACCTGCAAAATATTCCCGTGCGCACCGAAGAAGGCCGCGAGATTCGCGCACTGTTCGAGCCGGGCGCGGGCTACGACTGCATTCTTTCCGCCGACTATTCGCAGATTGAATTGAGACTTCTGGCGCACATGTCCGGCGACGAAAATTTAATTGACGCCTTCAATCGCGGGCAGGACATTCATGCGCGCACGGCGGCTGAAGTTTTCGGCGTCGCCCTCGACGAGATTATGCAGGATTTGCGCCGCAAAGCCAAGGCCGTCAACTTCGGCATTGTCTACGGCATCAGCGACTACGGCCTGTCGCAAAATCTCGGCATCACGCGCAAAGAGGCCGGCGATTACATTGCGCGATACTTCGAGCGTTATCCGGGCGTGAAAAAATTTTTGGACGAGACCGTTGCCAATGCTCGCGCTTGCGGTTACGTGACGACAATGTTCGGGCGGCGCAGGGCTTTGCCGGCGATTAACAGCACGAATTTTAATTTGCGCTCCTTCGCCGAACGAACGGCCATGAATACGCCGATTCAGGGCACTGCGGCCGACATCATCAAGCTCGCCATGATTCGCGCCGAAAAAAATTTGCGCGGCCTGTCGAGCCGAATAATTATTCAGGTGCACGATGAACTTGTCTTGGAGGCGAAGACCGACGAACTTGCCGCCGCCGAAAAAATTTTGCGCGAGGCAATGGAAAACGTCGTTAAACTTTCCGTTCCGTTGCTCGTAGACATTCACGTCGGCAAAAATTGGTCGCTGGCAAAATAGCGACGGCATTCAATCATGCGGTGCGAAAAATTTTCCTTCACGCGACAGTTAAAAAATTTCTGTGTTTGTAGTAAAATGACTGCGACTTGTGGAAGGAGGCGATACCGTTGGTTGAGATTTACAAATCACAGGAGTCCGGTCACCTTGAAAAGCTCACGCTCAAAAAACTGCAAAAGGGCGCGTGGATAAACATCGTCGACCCGACGCCGTATGAACTGCGCGAGGTCAGCGCGTTGACTCAAGTCGAACCGGATTTTTTGCGCGCCGCACTCGACGAGGAGGAACGCTCTCATCTGGACGTTGAAGACAACGCAGTCATGATTTTGACAAACGTGCCAATCGTCTACGAAGAGGAGAGCTACGACACTTTGCCGCTTGCAATCATATTGACGAAGCAATACATAATCACCGTCTGCCTTGAAGAGACGCCCGTCATGTCCAGTTTCAACGAACGTACGGCGCGGCTCTTCCACACGTACAAGCGCACGCAATTTTTATTCGAGATACTCTTTCGGTCGGCGTCGTTTTATCTGCGCTATCTGCGGCAAATAAATAAGCTCTCCGACGAAATCGAAGAGCGACTGCGCAGTTCAATGCGCAACGCCGACATCTTGCGGCTTATGGAATTGCAAAAAGGTCTGACGTATTTTAACGCCTCGCTCCGCTCCAACGAGGCAGTCTTCGACAAACTCCTGCGTCTGCGCAACAATCGCACCGTCGAAGAAATTTTAGAGATTTACGAAGAGGACGAAGACTTGCTCGAAGACGTCATTATCGAAAACAAACAGGCCCGCGAGATGGTCGAGATGTACAGCCAGATTCTTTCGCAAATGGCGGATATTTTTTCGTCGATAATCTCGAACAATCAAAACATGGTGATGAAATTTCTGGCCGCAATGACGATAATCATTGCCGTGCCGACGGTTATCGCCAGTTTCTTCGGCATGAACGTGCCCGTTCCGCTCAGCGAAAACAATTCGGGCTTTATTATCGTCATTGCGATAGCCTTGCTCGCGTCAATCGTCGCGACAATAATTTTCTGGCGCAAACATATGTTCTGGGGTTGAAAACTGCAATTAGGGATTAGGAATGATACGGAAACGGTTGGTGAACTACTCCCGCCTACGCTACGCTAAGAGGCGGGAGCTTCCTGAATCAACGAGGTTGCGTCTTATTTCCTCTCATACAGGCTTTACTTCCCGCAGTCCCTGCGGTAGATGAATTTCGTATAAGTGCAACTATTCGTTACGTGTGTCCGGATTTCTGACTTACCACCCGTTATCAAGGAGCCTCACGCCGGCTCTTTCTCGCGTCAGCTTACTGTCACGCTGTCTCT
>CAMZDU010000202.1 GCA_947305445.1 uncultured Selenomonadales bacterium | reverse complement strand
TTTCTACCGCAGGAACTGCGGAAAGTAAAGCCTGTATGAGAGGAAATAAGACGCATATGCGCAACCTCGTTGATTCAGGAAGCTCCCGCCTCTACAGGCGGGAGTAGTTCACACGAATAAGAAGCGCAACTACACTCACAACGATTAAATAAATTTTTAGGGGGAAACATTTTGGTTAAAGTCAGCGTAATCGGCGCGACAGGCTACGCGGGCGCGGAGTTGCTCTCGATACTCCTGCGGCACCCGCAAGCACAGCTCGTGCACATCACATCGGAAAGCCACACCGGCAAAAAAATTTCGGAGCTGTATCCGCACCTGCGCGGCCTGTGCGACATGACACTTGAAAGTTTGGCGGATTTGGACACAATCGGCGCGGACAGCGATTTTATTTTTATCGCACTGCCGCACGGCCACGCAATGGACGCCGGCTTGAAACTCGACGCTTTGCCCGTGAGGATTATAGACCTTGGCGCGGACTATCGCTTTGCCGACACGTCGATTTACGAGCAGTGGTATAAAGTTCCGCACAAGCACAAAGACGCCAATCGCGTTTACGGGCTGGCGGAAATTTATCGCAATCAAATTCGTGACGCAAAAATTATCGGCAACGCGGGCTGTTTTACTACGGCTTCAATCCTCGCGCTCGCGCCGCTCGTCAAACATCATCTGGTTAACACGAATTCAATCATCGTCGACGCGGCGTCGGGAGTTTCGGGCGCGGGCAGAGGCCTTAAGCTCGGCAACCACTTCCCCGAACTCTACGACAACTTTAAAGCTTACAATGTCGCCCATCACCGTCACACGCCGGAAATTGAACAGGCTCTCGAAGACCTCAGCGGCGAACACACCGTCATAAACTTCACGCCGCATTTAGTACCCATGTCCCGCGGAATTCTGGCGACGTGCTACGCCACGCTTAAAGAAACCGTCAGCTCGGAGATGGTCGACGCGGTGTTTCATAAAATGTACGGCGGCGAAAAATTTATTCGACTGCTCGGCCGCGATGCTTATCCCGAAACAAAATTTGTGCGCGGCTCCAACTATTGCGACCTCGGCTGGCACATTGACGAACGCACCAGGCGTGTTATAATCCTTTCCGCGATTGACAATCTCGTCAAAGGCGCGGCGGGTCAGGCTGTTCAGAACTTCAACATTGCGGCCGGCTTCTACGAATCCGTCGGACTCGACGTCGTGCCTATGTATCCGTGAAAAATTTTTGCGAAGGGGTTTTGTATAATGTTCAGCGAAAATCACAAAACTGCCGGCGTCACTTATCCGCAAGGCTTCACTGCGGCCGGTGTCCGCGCAGGCATCAAAAAGAACGGCAACCTTGACGTTGCGGTTATTTACAGCGAGCGTGAGGCGGCCGTTGCGGGCGTCTTCACGAAAAATCTTGTAGCGGCCGCTCCCGTTGCCGTCAGCAAAAAAGTCGTTGCCACGGGCACGGCCAGAGCCGTCGTCGCCAACGCCGGCTGCGCCAATGCCTGCACGGGTGAACGCGGACTTCACGACGCGCAACAGACGGTTCAAATTGTCGCTCGTGAACTCGGTTGCAAATCCGACGACGTGATTGTTGCTTCGACCGGCTTAATCGGTTCAAACTTGCCAATGGACAAAATGGAGGCGGGTATCCGCGACGCCGTTCAAAAACTTTCCCGCGAAGGTTCCGTCAACGCCGGCAACGCAATCATCACGACAGACACCTATTCCAAAGCTTGTGCGACTGAAGTTGAAATTGGCGGCGTGGAAGTTCGTTTCGGTGCAATCGCCAAAGGTTCGGGCATGATTCGTCCGAACATGGCGACAATGCTCTGCTTCATAACCACCGACGCCGACATTGACCAAAAACTTTTGCAGACAGCTTTGAGCGCGGCCAACGAAGTCAGCTTCAACATGATTACCGTTGACGGCGACGAGAGTACAAACGATTCCGTCGTCGTCTTGGCCAACGGCGCGGCCGGCAATAAAAAAATCGTCGAGCGCGGCGACGACTACGACAAATTTTTCAACACGCTCAAAACAATTTGCATCGAGCTGGCAAAGCGTATTGCTTCCGACGGCGAAGGCGCGACAAAATTTTTGACTATCAACGTCACGGGCGCAAATTCCTTCGCCGACGCCAAACAAGTCGGCATGGCCGTCGCCAACTCCCCGCTGTGCAAAACCGCCATCTTCGGCCAAGACCCCAATGCCGGCAGATTTATCTGCGCGGTTGGCTATTCGGGCGTGCAGATTGATCCCGACAAAGTCGTCATAAAGTTCGGCGACTTGCCCGTTTACGCCGAAGGCCTCGTCACGAGCTTTGACAAGGAAGCAATGGCCAAAGTTTTGGCGGAACACGACATCGTCATCGATATTGAGCTCGGACTCGGAAATGCAACGGCGACCGTCTATAGTTGTGACCTTTCTTTCGGATATGTTAAGATAAATGCAGATTACACCACTTGATATGCGGCGGCGCAAGCTTACGGCATCAGCGATTCGGCTATCGGCAAAGTTTCACACGGTCTCAACAAAAATCTTGTAGCTGTCATTGAAAATTTTGCGCGGCATAAAAAAAATTATTCTCCTGTCGAAAATTGCGGCAGGAGATTTTTTATGCTACCTTAATTGAACCTCTCACCGCCTGTAGAAGCGGGAGATTCTTGAGAAAAACGGTTACACTGTTGGCAAGTCACGTACCGTTGATTTAATTACACTTTTTTAACGTGGTAGTTATCCACATTCGCAAATATATCTGTTATAGTTTGCAAAGTCAAGTGGCGATTTATATTATTCTCGCCTATTTTTAGAGTGTGTTGGTAAAATCGAAAAGCAAAACATAAGCAAAATCTTTGGTAAAATGAATTTGAAAAACTCACCAAAGGAAAGTGCTTATGTCAAATTCATTTTATCACGAACGCTATTGCCTGACAAAAAAGCAAGAAGAAATAATCAAGCCGCTGTTACCAGCTCCAAAATCAACAGGACGACCCGGCTTAAATCCCCTGATAGTCTTCAATGCAATTTTGTGGATATTATCTTCAGGAGCAGCGTGGCGCGATTTGCCACCCCAATTCGGTAACTGGAACAGCATTTATCACAAATTCCGAAAATGGTGCGCTGACGACGTTTTTGAGAAAATCTTGCAAGCGTTGGTCGCAAACACGGAAAAATATTTGCTCGTTGAAATTGATTCAACCTTCTGCAAGGTGCATCAGCACGCCGCCGGAGCTCGTAAAAAACATGGCAATCAAGCAATAGGAGTGTCGCGCGGCGGCAAAACCACCAAAATTCATGCTCTGGTCACGGAAAATTTTCAACTCATCGGGCTGTTGTTGACCGGTGGGCAAGTACACGATTCTCAATGTGCCATTGAGCTTCTGAGGAAGGTGAATCTCGACGGCAAAACTGTTTTGGGCGACAAAGCTTTTTGTTCCGCTCATATTCGCGATTTTATCCAAGAGCAAGGCGGCACTGTTTGTATTCCCGACAAAGCCCACTCGAGAGCTATATCACTTTTCAACCTTTATGAACACTGGTTTTAATTTTTCTCCCATGTCTGATTTCTTGTCTAC
>CAMZDU010000201.1 GCA_947305445.1 uncultured Selenomonadales bacterium | reverse complement strand
GGCCTTCTTGGCGGATTCGGCTCGCTTGACGGCATAATCGGCCATTGCGGCATCTGCACGATTCTCCAGCGCGTAGGAGGTGCACTCGCCTAATTTTTTGTCGTAGCGTATGTAATTCAGCGTGTCTTGCGGACGGATAACCGTGTCGGCGGGCAAGCCGATATAATTGTTCAGCTCGGCAACGGCCACGTCGTAGCGGTTCTGAATGTTGACGAGGTTTTGTTGAGCGTTGGCAAGTTCAACCTGCGATTCGAGCACATCAACTTTGGCAACGGTACCGACACGGAATTGAGCGTTGACGTTGCGCAAATGCTCTTCCAGCGTCAAAACTTCCTCCTCGTAAACTTCAATCAGATTGCGATACTGCAGGACGTTAAAATAATAAATCGTCGACTGCAAACGGACGGTCTGCATTGTATTTTCCAGCGAGAGATCCGCCGAGCTTAAAGCGTAGCGTGCGGAGCGACGACCTTCCTTGAGACGACCGCCCTGATAAATCGGCACGTTGATTGAGCCGGTATTTGAGAAGGCGTTGCTGGTGACGGAGCCGTAATAAATTCCGCCGCGCCTATTCGCGCCGAAACTCCACGTCACTTGCGGATTGGTTTGACGACGCGCCTCGCTCAAACTCCAATAGGCTTGCTCGCGTTCGGCGATTGATTCTTTAATCGTGCGGTTGTTTTGGAAGGCACGTTGAATTGTCTCGTCGAGCGTGACATTGACGACTTCGGCGGCATCGACTGAGCCGAACGAAAAAGTCATTATGCCCGCGACGAGAGCCGCCGCCAGCTTCTTGCGAAAATGTTTCTTGATGCGGTTAGAAATTCTCATCTCAATCACTCCTTGGGGAACCGGAAACAGAATTTTTAATTTCAAATTCCTCATTCCTAATTCCTAATTGCATTTCAGCGGCGTGCCTTCGCGCAAATTCGTCAAGCCTTCGACGACAACCGAATCGTCCGCTTTCAAGCCGTCATTAACGATAAAATAAGTTCCTATTTTGCCGCCGAGCGAAATTTTTTTCTCGGTAGCAGTTTTATTCGCGGTGACAACGAAGACAAAATTTTCTCCGTCGCGCCGTTGAATTGCACTTTCAGGGACGAACAGAACGTCGGGCACGCTCACGCCGTCAAACACGAGTTGAACCGCCGCGCCCGAAATCAATCGTCCGTCGGGATTGTCGAAGACCGCTTCAACCGTCGAAGTGTCGTCAAAATTCAATTTGCCTTCATGCGGATAAATCGTGCCGTCGGCAAGTTGCATGGTAATTTTCAGCGCGGGCGACGACCTCAAGCAATGCTTCTCCTCGTCGGAAATTTCAAAGCGCACGACAACGGGATCACTCCTGCCGATTGTCGCCAGGACAGTTTCATCGGCCGTGACCGTCGCGCCAAGTTTAACGTGCTCGTCACCGATTTGGCCGCTTGTCGGGGCGTAAACGATTCCGATTGCCGCGTCGTCCTCCAGCTTTTGAACGAGTGCTTGACGTTCGTCTACTTCGGCGCGGCGATTATCGGCGGCAAATTTTTTTTCGTCGACTTCGCGGGCAGTGGCGGCGTTGTTTGCAAGCTGAGCTTCGGCGCGGTGCAGTTCGGCAGTTTCTTTTGCCAGAGCCGTCATTGATTCGGCAAGAGAGGCCTTGGCACGCAAGAGTTGCGCGTCGTCGAGTTGCTTGCCGATTTTGAAGAGCGGCTGACCTTCAACGACTGCCTGCCCAACGTTAAAATAAGTTGCGACGACATTACCGGAGACCCGCGACAAAATTTTCTGTTCGCCGCCGAGAGAAATTTTCCCGCCGTGATTGACAGTCATTTTGTCAACAGTCAAAACTTTTGTGGCGGTGACTTCAACGGACGGCTCGTCACTGCACCCCGTCAAAAAAATCGTCGTCACAAGGAGCAGAGCCGTTAAAAATTTTTTCATTCCTAACTCCTAACTCCCAACTAATCAAAACTCTTGTTTGAGACCGAAATAAACGGCGCGGTCGCGTTTGTGATTTATATCGTGCCATTCGCCGAGGAGGTAAGTTGAATCGGCGACGCGATATTGCGACTTCAAACGAACTTTGCCGTCGTTTAAATCGTAAGCTTCGGCGGAGAATTTAAATCTGCTGCCGACGTAAGCGTCGAGACCGATGCCCGGCTTGCCGGCAATAATTCCGGCTCGCGCACCGAAGTCCCTGCCGAAACGTTTGCCGCCCTGCAAATTTAGGCGCGTGTGGTCGCCGATATCTTCCGCGCCGAGAATCAACGACTTGTCCTCGCTCGTCACGTCCAGATTAAAATTTGCATTCCAGTCGTGAGCTTTGCCGCTGTATAGTATATCAACCGAAGGGGTTACGTCAATCTTTGAAACTTTGTCGGCGGTACCCTGCACCTTGCCGAGAATTTTATCGGCGCGTTCGGTAAGGGAGCGGGCGTTGCTAACGGTGGCTTTCAAGTCTTCGGCAACCTGCGGGTCGCCGGCGAATTTGTTCATGTTGTCGGCCATGTTCGCGACGCTTTTGCTCGTGGCGGCAATGTTATCGAGAGTGTTGCGCAATTCTTCAACGGTTCTGGGGTCGCCCGCGAACTTGTCAATATTATTGGTCATGTGTTCGACGTTGGCCATTGCATTGTTCATTCCGGCAACCGCGCCGTTGAGTTCCTTAACCATGTCGTTGAAGAGAGCCTCATTGCTGACGGCGGTTCTTTCAAGCGAATCCATTAGGCCGTTCATGTGGGCGGAAGCTTGGCTCATGTTGTCGCTCATCTCAACGACAGATTTTTTAAACGCGTCGTCGCCAATAATCGCATGCACGTCCAAAAGTAATTCTTCGACTTTGTCCATGACTTTTGTCAGGCCGTCGAACATGGCATCCATTCCGGCTTCGTCCGCGCCCGTCAAATAGTCACCGTTTTGAAGATACTCGCCGTTGTCGACTTTGGGCTGAAAATTTATAAACTTCTCGCCCATGACGCCGCTGGAGGCAATGGAAACTTTAGACTGCTTGGGAATTTGCACGTCGGGATTGATATCCATTGTAACGGTGACGCCGGTACCTTCGTTGGCGATTTTTGTAACTTTACCGACGAGCACCCCGCTCAATCGAACCTCCGACTGCGGCTGAAGACCGACAACCTGTTTAAAGCCGGCGTACAGCGTGTAATCGTTGCTTGCCCCGAAATTAAAATCTCCGAGTCCGGCCGTTGCTCCGCCCAAAAGCATCAATCCGCCGACAGTGAACGCACCGACTTTAGCTTCAACTGACATTGACACACCTCCCGAAAAAAATTTAAATTTTGTTGAATCCCGAATAAGTTTCAAAGCCCAACATGTACAATGCCGGCTCGAATGAACTTGCCGACGAATTAATCAGCTCATCAAAAACCGTATCGTGAGGCAAAAGAGCAACGGTGTCGGCAACTGTTTGTTTAATCACTTCGGGCAACGCCATGCACAGTTGATAAAAAGCGTTCGCCTCGCCCGTGACAAGCTCATAAAATTTATCAATACTCACTCGCCGAATACGACGATGTTTTTTGCGTTGTCCGTCAAGAGAAATTGTCCACGGGATATTTTGCGACTTCTTAGCAATAAC
>CAMZDU010000200.1 GCA_947305445.1 uncultured Selenomonadales bacterium | reverse complement strand
TAATTGTGCTAACTTTGATGGATTTGCCGGCGGCAGTTTTTTCGGCGAATTCGGCTTGACCCTCGGCCAGCTCGCGCAGTAAAACTTGCAACTTGGCGCGGCACTCTTCAAGCTTGCGCGACGCTTCGGCGAACTTCATTTCGGCGTCATCTTTTTTGCGCTTGGTAACTTTAAGCAGTGTTTCGAGTTGGAATTTAAATTTTTTCATGTTACTTACCGGAAATCTTTATGAGTTTCTGTTTAGTCACGTCGTAGGTGTCGACTTCAAAAATACCTTGGCAGAGAAATTCATTAATCGAATCGATTTTACCTATGGCCTCGTCGATACGTTTGCTGGAGCCTTTGACGTATGCGCCGATGTGAATCAAGTCTTCGGCGTCTTTGTAAACGGCCATCATTGCCCGCATCCTCTGCGCGGCCTGCAAATGTTCGGGCGTAACGACCTCGTTCATGACGCGGCTGACACTGGCAAGCACGTCGATTGCGGGGAAATGGTTTTGCGCGGCGATTGCGCGGCTCAAGACGATATGCCCGTCGAGAATGGAGCGCACTGCGTCGGCAATCGGCTCGTTCATGTCGTCGCCGTCGACGAGCACGGTATAAATGCCGGTGATTGAACCGGTGTCGGAAGTTCCTGCGCGTTCCAAAAGTTTCGGCAACAGCGCGAAGACTGACGGCGTGTAACCGCGGGTAGCGGGTGGCTCGCCGATAGTCAATCCGACCTCGCGTTGCGCCATGGCAAAACGCGTGACCGAGTCCATCATCAAAATGACCTTGTGGCCTTGGTCGCGAAAATATTCGGCAATGGCAGTGGCAGTCATTGCACCTTTGATTCGGACGAGCGCGGGCTGATCACTCGTGGCGACGACGACAACCGCCCGCTTTAAACCGGCTTCGCCCAAGTCGCGCTCAATGAAGTCGCGAACCTCGCGGCCGCGTTCGCCGACAAGTGCAATGACGCTGATGTCGGCTTCGGTGTTGCGGGCAATCATTGACAGGAGCGTTGACTTGCCGACGCCGGAGCCGGCCATAATTCCAATTCGTTGCCCGTCGCCCATTGTGATGAGTCCGTCAACCGCACGCACGCCGACATAGAGATTTTGATTTATGCGCGGACGTGTCAACGGGTGAGGCGGCGGAGCTTGCAACGGATAATTCGTCGTCGAAACTATCGGACCCAGACCGTCCATAGGGTTGCCCAGTCCGTCGAGCACACGGCCGAGAAGTTCCGGCCCGACTTTGACTTGCAGAGTTTTTTGCGCGGCGACGACTTCGCAACCGGGTCCGACGCCCTGCATCTCGCCAATCGGCATAAGCATGGCGTGCCCTTCGCGGAAGCCGACGACCTCGGCGGGGATTGGCGGCAAGTTTGGAAACTTCGACGTGATGTAACACAGCTCGCCCACGCTGACGGACGGTCCCTGCGTCTCAATAACCAGCCCGACGACTTGCGTGACCTTGCCCGTCAATTTAATCGTGTTGCACTCGCTGATAGCGTTGCGCAGTTTTTGAAGGTTGATGTCGTTCTTAATCTCAATCATGTCGAAATTTACCTCGCGGTTCATTGATGTTAGCTTTTTTTAATCGTGTTTCAATAATTGAAAAAAATGACGTCCACAATGGACGTCTATGTATGATTCGATTTAATATGTCGGTCAAGAGTAGACAGCCCGCGATAAACCGTGGTGATGTCGATTGTCTCGCCGCGTCCGGTAACATATCGTTCGAGCTTGCGTTTGACACGTTGAAGCGCGTTGTCAATCGATTTGACGTGACGATTTAAACTTATCGCGATTTCCTGATAAGATTTGCCGTCGAGATAAGCCATAAGCACTTGCCACTCCAGCTCGCTTAAAATTTCTTCCATCTTGCGTTCTATGGCGAGAAATTCTTCGCGGCTGATGACGAGTTCTTCGGGGTCGGCGACTTTCACGCTACTTATTACGTCCATAAGCGTACGGTCGGAGTCTTCGTCGTAAATTGGTTTGTTGAGCGATATGTACGAATTCAGCGGGATATGTTTTTGGCGCGTGGCAGTTTTTATTGCCGTGATGATTTGACGCGTGACACAAAGTTCTGCGAAGGCGTGAAAGCTCGACAGCTTGTCGCTTTTGAAGTCGCGCACTGCTTTATAAAAGCCGATCATGCCCTCTTGAATGATGTCTTCACGATCTGCGCCGATTAGGAAATAAGAACGCGCCTTGGCCCGCACGAAACTTCTGTAGCGGTGAATCAGATACTCCAGCGCGGAGGCATTGTCGTTGTTTTTTATTTCGGCGATGAGTTCTTCGTCCGAAAGCTGTTCATACTTGGCGTACTCGTCGGCGATTTCACTCTCGAAAGAATTTTCAACGTTCGATTTCATGTTGCGCCCTCCAACATCTAATGCGCTGATTATACTGCGCGGCTTATCGTTAGTCAAATTTTTTTCGGCGGCAAGTAGGATTATTGCGCATGAAGTAGAATAAAAAATTTTTTACAAACACGGCTCATAATGAGGTTGTCGGTGGTGATTTTTTTTTGGGCAAAATAATTTTGGTGACGGGTGGTGCTCGTAGCGGCAAAAGTTCCTTCGCCGAACGGCTCGCACTTAAACTCGGCGACGGGCGTGCGGCTTACATTGCCACCGCGCAAATTTTTGATGACGAGATGAGTTATCGCGTCAAACTCCACCGCGAGCGGCGCGGCGATAACTGGACGACCTTTGAAGCTCCGACGGCGGCTGACGAAAAAATTTTCGACGCGGCAAAAAATTTCGACGCTGTACTCTTTGACTGTGTGACCATTTACGTCAGCAATTTCCTTTGCGCGGCGAATCTTGACGACGAAAAATTTTTGTATGACGGTTTACGCGGGCTGATTCAAAAACTTATCGACGCGGCAAAAAATTCCGATGCTACTACAATTTTTGTGAGCAACGAAGTCGGCGCGGGCATTGTTCCCGAAAATAAATTGGCGCGACGTTTTCGCGACTTGGCCGGCCTGGCAAATCAGATGCTCGCCGCACAAGCCGACAAAGTTTTTCTGACGGTTGCGGGTCTGGCCGTTGACGTAAAAAAGTTCGCGGAGCCGTGACAAACTTTTCGACGCTATATTCTTCGACGGCGTGACTGTTCACAGACTTGCAGAATTTTTGCGCGGCAATTATACTTGCGCGGGAGGTTTTGCTCTTGGATACGAAAAAATTATTCCGCGGCTTCCGGTCGCTGTTCAAAGGTTATTGGTCGTCGGAAGAAAAGTGGAAGGCACGCGGATTGCTGGCGGTTGTCATTGCGATGAATTTCGCCATGGTTTATCTGCTCGTCCAAATAAACTCGTGGTATCAAGTTTTCTACGACGCGTTGCAAAATTACGAATGGGAAAAATTTTGGCCGCTCGTTGGTAAGTTCACGGCGATAGCGTTCGTTTACATTTGCATTGCGGTTTACGCGGTGTACCTGCGGCAAATGTTGCAGATAAAGTGGCGCACGTGGATGACGAAAAATTATCTGACGGCGTGGCTGGAAGGACAAACTTATTACCGATTGCAAGACGCAACCGACAACCCCGACCAGCGTATCTCGGAAGACATAAGCCAATTTGTAAACTTAACA
>CAMZDU010000199.1 GCA_947305445.1 uncultured Selenomonadales bacterium | reverse complement strand
CTTGAACGCCAATTCCGCAACTATTACGAGAAGGCCAAAAAGATGCAGGGCGTCACCGGCGAAAATCTGCTTATACTGCTGGAGCGGCGCATCGATAACGTCGTCTTCCGTCTCGGCTTCGCAAACACCCGCCGCCAAGCTCGCCAGTTCGTCCGTCACGGTCACATCACCGTTAACGGCAAACGCGTCGACATTCCCTCCGCACTCGTCAGCGTCGGCGATGTCGTCGAAGTCTGCGAGAAGAGTCAGTCGAAAGAAATTTTCAAGGCGATTAAAGAAGTCAACAATGCTCTGAGCGCGCCGCCGTGGCTCGATTCCAATCAAGCGAACCTTAAAGGCTCGGTCACGCGTTTCCCCACCCGCGAAGATATCAACGATATTCCCGTCAACGAGCAGTCCATTATCGAGTTGTACTCCAGATAATTCGCCCGACACTTTTTTTGTGAAAGGAGCGGATTTGTATGATTGACAACGATAAGAACGACACTCAAAAGCCGCCGAAGATTGAACTGGTTGAAGTCAGCGACGATGAGCATTACGGCAAATTTGTCTGCGAACCGCTCGGTCGCGGTTACGGCATAACAATCGGCAACAGTCTGCGTCGAATGCTCCTGTCGAGTTTGGAAGGCGCGGCCGTCACCTCGATTCGCATTGACGGCGTGCTCCATGAATTTTCCACAATCCCCGGCGTGCGCGAAGACGTCACAAATATCGTGCTCAATATCAAACAACTTTGCCTCAAAATCGACGAGGAAAAAAATCAGCCGTATCAGTACTTCGCGCAAGTCGCCGCCGTGCCGCCGCGCACTTACACGCTCCGCATTGACGTTGACGTTGAGGAGGAGATGAAAAACGGCGGACACCCCGGCGGGCGTCGCGAAGTCACCGCCGCCGATATCGAGTGCGACCCCAGCATCGAAGTCCTCAATCCCGAACTGCACATCGCCTGGCTGAACGAGACCGGCAAACTCAAAATCGAGATGACGGCTCGCAGTGGGCGCGGTTACGACCAGGCCGAGAAGAATAAAAATCCCAACGACATAATCGGCACAATCCCGATTGATTCGATCTTCTCGCCGGTGTTGCGCGTCAATTACGATGTTCAAGATACCCGCGTCGGCAACGAGATGGACTTCGACAAATTGACGCTGGAAGTTTGGACGAACGGCACGTTGCGTCCGGAAGAAGCCGTTGCCAAGGCGGCGGCGATTCTGATTGCGCACATGAAACTTTTCCAGAACATGGATGGCATCATTTTGGATGAACTCGAAGACGAACAGGAGCCTTCCGAAAAGGAGCCTGACGACGAAGTTGCCATCACTCTCGACAAAAATCTTGCCAAGCCGATTGACGACCTGGAATTGTCCGTTCGCTCGACCAACTGTCTTAAACGGGCGGGCATTCATATCGTCGCCGACCTTGCCGACAAGACCGAAGAGGAAATGATGAAAGTTCGCAACCTCGGCAAAAAATCGTTCGACGAGATTAAACACACCATGGAACAACTCGGCGTTTCGTTCAAGCCGTCGCCGAACGCGAACAATATCAATATGTTACTGGACGATTGACTTTTGCAGGAAGGAGGAAATTTTTTCATGAGCTACAGAAAACTTGGCAGGAATTCCGGCGCACGCAAGGCCATGTTCAAAAGCTTGCTGTCCGCGTTTTTCACATACGAGCGCATTGAGACGACCGAGGCGCGAGCCAAAGAGCTTCGCAAATTCGCCGAAAAAGTCATCACGCTTGCCAAACGCGGCGACCTCAGCGCACGCCGTCAAGCTATAAATCTCGTCGCAGACGTCGACGTCGTTCACAAAATTTTTGAGGAGATTCCCGACAAATACAGCGAACGCGCCGGCGGTTACACCAGAATTTTGAAACTTGCGCCCCGTCGCGGAGACGCCGCACCCATGGTTCTTATCGAGCTGGTGTAAAATTTTTCGCACGAAAAAAGTTGCTCACCGATTTAATTTCGGCGAGTGATTTTTTTTTGCCGCGAGCAGTGGCGTACCTTAAATGCTCCGTCGACATTGGAGCCAAACTTTACTTGAAAATTAATTTGCGCATGTCGACGAAAAGTTGTATACTTGCCGCCACCAAGGAGGCGATTATTTTGCAGAAATTCGAGAAGTGGCAGGGTTGCGGTAACGATTTTATTCTGATTGACCGCGCCGAAAACAAAATTGACGAGCCGGAACAAATTCGTTGGCTGTGCGACAGACATTTCGGAGTAGGCGCGGACGGTGTGATTTACGTTCTAAACTCGCAGAAGGCGGCCACGCGCATGAGAATTTTTAACGCGGACGGAACCGAAGCCGAGATGTGCGGCAACGGTCTGCGCTGTTTTGCACGGTATCTTTTGAGCGGCGACAAATTTTTTGCCGACGACGACTTGACGGTCGAGACGGGCGCGGGAATTTTAACCGTCAGAATGAAACACAACTTAATCACCGTAGACATGGGCGAGCCGATTTTCAACGCGGATCAAATTCCGGTTGACGGCTTCGGTTCGCAAAAACTCGTCGCCGAGCCGATTGAAGTTGACGGCAAAACTTACAAGATGACGTGCGTGTCTATGGGCAATCCTCACTGCGTCGTGTTCGTCGACGACATAAGCGCGGTTGATTTGGAGCATATCGGTCCGAAATTCGAGACGCATAAATTTTTCCCGCGCAAGACCAATACCGAGTTTGCTCAAAAAATCGGCGAAAATAAGTTGCGGATGCGCGTTTGGGAGCGCGGTAGCGGCATTACCATGGCTTGCGGCACGGGAACTTGTGCTACGGCGGTTGCGGCGAATTTAAACGGCTTGACGGGCAAAAAATGCACGGTGATTCTTGACGGCGGCGTACTTCAAATCGAGTGGCGCGAAAATAATCACATCTTCATGACCGGACCCGCTGAAAAAGTTTTCGAGGGTGAATTTTAAATGCGCGGACTGTTAATCGTAATTTCAGGCGCAAGCGGCACCGGCAAAGGCACCGTCTGTAAAAAACTCCTCGACGACTTGCCGCAAGTTGCCTACTCCATTTCGGCGACGACACGCGCTCCGCGTCCCGGTGAAGTTGACGGCAAGGAATATTATTTTCTCAGCCGCGACGAGTTCAACGCGTGGATTGCCGACGAAAAATTTTTGGAGTTCGCCGAAGTCTACGGAAATTTTTACGGCACTCCGCTTAACAAAATCGATGAGCGGCTCAATCGCGGCGAAGATATTTTGCTGGAAATCGACGTGCAGGGCGCACTCAACGTCAAGCGAAAATGTCCCGACGGAATTTATATTTTTCTGTTGCCGCCGTCGCTCGACGAGCTTAAACGCCGAATCGAAGGTCGCGGCACCGAGTCGCCCGAAAGTTTGCAACGTCGACTTTCCAACGCCGTGGCAGAAATTAAAGTCGGACTTGAATATAATTACGTTGTCGTCAATGATTCCGTTGACAACGCCGCCGACCAGATTAAAGCAATTCTCATCGCCGAGCGTTGCAAAGTCGAGCGCAACCGCGACAAATTTTTGTAATTACCGATTCCCGAAAATCGACCGAAGGAGGTAGTAACAGTAGCGTAAAATATGTAAAAACGTCTAATCAGGTAGACA
>CAMZDU010000198.1 GCA_947305445.1 uncultured Selenomonadales bacterium | reverse complement strand
CGCCGACAATCAAAATCACTAAGCCGATTATAAATGTAATCAATGTTTAAATGCCGTTACTGAGAACTTATAAAAAGTTATAAAAACTTTTATGTCCCATTCCTGCTTCGCCGCGTCCGCTTTTGCCGAAACTACTTGCGTTTGCTATGACGCTCCACAGGCTTGAATTCCCCGCTAACGTACGGGTACACATACAGGTTTCCTTGTAAGTGGAACTTCCTGCATTTTGCTTTAATGCGCTCGGGGTTTTACGACAACAACGAGCACGAGTTGCCAACCGCATACCCCAACTTTTCAAAGAACTGTCGGGATTATAGCGCAAGTAAATTCTTCTGGCAACATAAAAGTTAATCAGTAACGGCTTTCACCTCCTTATAATTTTTTGAATAGTTTTAGAAGATTTTATAACTTTTCTTTAACTGTTGGAAGCCTCCAAAAATTTATTCGGCAAGCGGGTCGGCACCGTATTTGTTGTAGCCGTCGGTGCCTTTAAAAAATCAAACGTAAATTGCCCAAATTATATTGACGAACGGGACAATCACCAGCAGTACAAACCAGCCGCTCCTGTTTAAATCATGCAAGCGACGAATTGTTAGCATTATGTTGCCGACGCACGCTATGCACGACACAATACCCGCGGGCACCTTCATCAGCAAACAACAATTCCATAAAAATTTTCCTCTGAAAAAATTTTATTGCTCCAACGGATCTGGGCCGTACTGATTGTAACCGACTTGTCCTGGTATGAAGAACAGCGCAATCGAAAAAATTATTCCAATGACCGGCACGAAGACAAGCAACGTAAAGTAGCCGCTCTTGCCCAGGTCGTGCAGACGACGAATTATCAGCATGACGTTGCCCGCGCCCGCAATGAGTGACCACGCCAGAGTTATCAGCATGACGGGTGCGCTGTTCGGGTCGCCGGTAAAGAATGTTGCCATTGACGACAGAACGAACGTCGAAATGCTCGCTACTATCGCCAAAATTATCATGTACTTTAAATATCGCTTGCGGTTGAGTCGTCCGTCCGTCTTGAAAATTTCGTTGAATATCGACATTGAAAATTTCCTCCTACTTGCCGTAAGACCAGCCTTTGTTTGTTCCAATTCCCGCCATGAAAGAGCTTAAAGATTTTGTAGAGTTCGTTTCCACCTGCATGACGTTATTGGCGTCGGGCGACAGACGCCAATAGGCAACCTCTTTGCCGTCGGTGTAACAAGCTTGCACAGTATTGGAATTGCCCAGACGCTGAATCACGAAAGATTCTTCGCCGCGCACATAATTGGACGTAAAGCCTGTTCGCGCCTGCATACTCTCCATTGTCTTTATCATTGTTTCCCAATCTTTGGTGCCGTCTTCGGCTTTGGTGGACGCCAAATGTCCTTCAGTCATTGCAGAAATTTGACTGAACAAATTTATTTCTGAAACGAGTGCTTTGTCAACGGTATCGCTACCCATAACCGTGCCGTACATGCCGGGCACGCCCATAATTATTTCTTGCCAATTTAGCGTTTTGTAGTTCGCGCCAATGTCTTCGGCAGTCAGCGTTTCATAGTCGAAAGAATCTTCTTCGCCGGAATTTGTGGCCGCCGCAATGTTGTTGCTCGCGCTACCGAAAGCGTTTTCCAACGCGCCGCTAAGCCCGCCGTTAATCATAACGAACGCGCCAATCGCTCCAACAAAAGCAATCAACAATGCATATTCAACAAGACCTTGTCCTTTTTGCCAAAGAATTTTTTTCGGAGATGACGTAGAAACTTCCATGAAGAGACCCCCATAAGTTTAAAAGAGACCGTTAATGAGTTCGGCAATTTGCGCGTCTGTCGGAATGCGATTCAGAATAATTTTAATTGAATTGCTCCTGCCTTCCCTCCTTTTGGAGTTCGGCTAAAAATTCTTCTCAAGTTTGTTTTGGCATCAAGCCCGTTTCCATAAATTTAACTTCCTTGCAAGCCGAAATGAGTTATCCTTCAAACGATCCGCGTTCGTCGTCATCTATGACAAAAATTCCTTTCGGTCAGAGGGCGCGAGATTTGTCGGTTGCAGCCAGAACTGCTTCAATCAGCGCGGAGCGCACGCCGCCGCGTTCCAGGACGCGCACGCCTTCAATCGTCGTGCCGGCGGGGCTGGTTACTTTGTCGCGCAAAACGTCGGGGTGTTCGCCCGATTGCAAAACCATTTTCGCCGCGCCGAGCAAAGTTTGTGCGGCAAGTTCAATCGCCATGGCTCGTGACAAGCCCGCCGCAACTCCCCCGTCAGACAGCGCGTCAATCATCAAAAATGCATAAGCCGGCCCCGAACCGCTCAAGCCCGTGACCGCGTCCATAAGTCGTTCTTCAACCTCAACCGCACGGCCGAGCGTCGACCAGAATTTTTTTACCGCGTCGCCTTCGCGGGCGGCAAGTGTATTCAGCGTGTAAGCTGTCATGCTCTCGCCGACGGAAACCGCCACATTCGGCATGACGCGCACGATTTTATTAGCGGGTAAAAATTTTTCGACTGCCGACAATTTCAGACCGGCCACCGTGTAAATTATCAGCGTCGTCGCGGGAATTTTATCTTGCAACGAGAGAAAAGTTTTTTGTGCGTCTTTGGGTTTGACTGCGACAATCAGCAAGTCAACCGCGTCGAGAAAATCAGCCGTCGTCGAGACGCAAATGCGATAACGTGCGGCAAGTTCTTCGCAACGTTCAGGACGAAGCTCGCAAACAAAAATATCACTCGGTGAAAAAATTTTTCCGCAGATGCCGCGAATGATTGATTCGGCAAGTGCACCGCCTCCGATAAATCCGATTTTTTTCATGATTCAGACCTCCCGTCAATAAATTCGATACTCTCCAGTAAGTTTGTGACTTGTCCGCGTATCGCCGCCAAATAAATTTTGTAAAGCTCCTTTTGTTCGGCAAGCTCCTCGTCCGTCAAGCCGACCGTGCGTTTTTTGCGCGCCAGCTCGTTTATTCGCGCCAACAGTTCCGGCGTTATCAAGTCAATCGCCTCCGTCAAGTAAACTTTCAATCAAATTAAATGCGTCGTAATTCGCCAAGCCGATGAAAATTCTGCGCTGATATTCTTCGACGTGAGTTATGCTGGCCGTAAAGTAACTTGCCAAACGAATCAGCGCACCTTTGTCGACGAAATTTTTTATGGCCGCCGACAGCAACATCATCTCGAAAATTTTATACTTGGCAAGAAAGAGGCCGAAGTTGTTTACGATACCGCCGTCGAATCGCCACGGGCAACACGATTGAAAAATTTCGTTGACCAAAAAATTTTCGATAACTGTCGCGTACTCCGCCAAAATTTTTTTCCGTAAGGAGCCGAACTGTTTGTAATCGGTTGTAAGTTTTGCAACTGAAATTATTTCGTCGGGAATTTGTGCGGCGAGCATTGACATCACGTCGAAAAAATTTTTTTCGTCGAAGTGGACGCTTGCCAACATGCGCGGCACCTGCTCCACAAAAAAATTTTTTGACTCGTACAACGCAATCAGTTTCATCAAGGCCGCCTCGTCGAATGAATCCGCAGACATCTCGTCGAGGCGGTCGAGGAAGAAGCCGAGCACGATTAACCGTTGATTGATTGACAACGTGCGCTCCTGC